>JBFEXG010000110.1:0-7566 GCA_041546005.1 Paracoccaceae bacterium | reverse complement strand
TGGCGCGGTGGGGACAGGCTGGGGCAGCACCCAGGTCCTTGGCAAATGGGCGACCTCGACGGGCTATCAGCCCTTCGGTCTGATCTTCTGGCAATTCGTGATTGCGACGTTGGTCCTTGGCGGGGTCACGATTGCGCGCGGTCGCAGCTTTCAGATCACCCGTCCGGCGATCCGTTTCGCGGTGGTCATCGCCATTATCGGCACCATCATCCCGAACTTCACCTTCTATTGGGCGATCACCCGCCTTCCTGCCGGGATCATGTCGATCATCATCGCCGCCGTGCCGATGATGGCCTTCCCAATCGCGCTTGTTCTCGGCATGGACCGGTTCAGTATCGCCCGTCTGGCGGGGCTTTGCGCCGGCCTTATCGGTGTGGCGATGATCGCTCTGCCTGAATCAAGCTTGCCAACAGCGGCCATGGTCGCGGCTCTGCCGGTCGCTTTGCTCGGGCCGCTCTTTTACGCGTTCGAATCCAATTTCGTCGCGTGGCACGGTACAGCCGGCCTCGGCGCGATACAGGCGATGGCGCTGTCCTCGGCCTTCGGGGTGGTGTTGAGCCTGCCGCTGACGCTCGGCATGGGGCAGTGGATCAACCCCTTCGTCTCCTTCGGCCTTGCCGAGTGGTCGCTTGTCGCCACCGCCACGATCCACGCCTTGGCCTATGCCACCTATGTCTGGATCGCGGGAACCGCCGGGGCGGTCTTTGCCGCACAAACGGCCTATATCGTGACCGGCAGCGGCATCGTCTGGGCGATGCTGCTCTTGGGTGAGCGCTATTCGGGCTGGGTTTGGGCCGCGCTCGGGGCGATGATGATCGGTGTTCTCCTAGTTCAGCCACGCAATGCGGACGGGGTTGAAGCCGCGCCCGATGCAGGCGAGAGTCCCTCCGCATAGTCGCGGGTGGTTTTATGGTTGAAGTTCTTTCCCTCGGGCAGCCCGGTCAGGCGATTCTCTCGCTTGTCGTTGTGGCGGCCATGTTCACGCTTTTCCTGCGCGAGTCGTTGCCGACCGAGGTCGTGGCGATCCTCGGGGTGGCGGTCCTTCTGGTCTCGGGGGCTCTGCCGTATGACGCCGCAGTATCGGTGCTGTCCAACCCCGCGCCCTGGACGATCGCAGCCATGTTCATCGTGATGGGGGCGCTTGTCCGCACCGGTTCGCTCGACCGGCTAACGAAATTCGCGGACCGATCGGCCCAGACCCAACCTCGGCTGGCGGTGGCTGGGGTTCTCGCCTTTGTCGTCGTCGCCTCGGCCTTCATGAACAACACGCCTGTTGTCGTGGTGATGATCCCCGTGGTGGTGCAACTCGCCCGCACACTGGGAATATCCGCCTCGCGCCTGCTGATCCCCCTCAGCTATGCCGCGATCATGGGCGGCACGCTCACCCTCATCGGCACCTCGACCAACCTTCTTGTTGACGGTGTCGCCCGGGCGCGGGGGCTCGAAGCCTTCTCGATCTTCGAGGTGATGCCGATTGGCCTCGCTGTGGTGGCTTGGGGCATGATCTACCTGCGCTTCATTGGCCCGCGCCTTCTTCCTGACCGCGACAGCATGGCAACGCTTCTTTCGGATCGTTCCAAGATGCGCTTCTTCACCGAGGTCGTGATCCCCGCCGATAGCAGCCTGATCGACCGCCAGGTGACGGGCGTCGAGCTTTTTAAACGCGATGGCGTCCGCCTGATTGACGTTGTCCGCGCCGAGGTCTCATTGCGGCGCGACCTTGCAGCCGTGACCCTGAGGGCGGGCGACCGGGTGGTGCTGCGCACGCAGATGGCCGAGCTTCTGAGCCTGCAACAGGACAAGAACTTGCGCCCCGTGGATCAGGTTTCGGAGGTGGAGACCACGACTGTCGAGGTCTTGATCTCGCCGGGCTGCAAGATGATCGGGCGGCGGTTGGGGGATATGCGCCTGCGCCGGAGCTATGGCGTCTATACCCTCGCCGTTCACCGGCGCGACAAGAACATTGGCCGGCAGATTGACGACCTGATCGTGCGGGTGGGCGACACGCTCTTGCTTGAAGGTGCGCCCGAAGACATTCGCCGCCTTGCCGCCGAGATGGAGATGGTTGACGTCTCCCAACCCTCGGCCCGTGCCTATCGTCGCGCCCATGCTCCGATCGCTATCGCCTCGCTTGTGGGGATCGTCGTTTTGGCCGCGCTGGGCGTGGCGCCGATCCTGCTTCTGGCCGTTCTCGCCGTGGCGCTCGTTCTCGGTACCCGCTGCATCGACGCCGAAGAGGCCTTTGGCTTTGTAGACGGGCGGCTTCTGGCGCTGATCTTTTCCATGCTGGCGGTTGGTGCCGCGCTCGAGAGCACGGGGGCCGTTTCGATGATCGTCGAAGGTGTGTCGCCGGCTCTGAGCGCATTGCCCCCCTTCATGGTGGTTTGGGCGGTCTATCTCGTCACCTCGATCTTGACCGAGCTTGTCTCCAACAACGCCGTCGCCGTGGTCGTGACACCCATCGCGATCGGCCTTGCCACGGCGCTTGGTATCGACGCGCGGCCCTTGGTCGTGGCGGTGATGGTCGCGGCCTCGGCGAGCTTTGCCACGCCTATAGGCTATCAGACCAACACGCTGGTCTATGGCCCCGGCGGCTACAAGTTCGCCGATTTCTTGCGGGTGGGCATCCCCCTGAACCTCACAATGGGCCTTCTGGTTTCCGCTCTGATCCCGTTCGTTTGGCCGCTCTAGCCCCTCACAACGGCCAGAACACAAGGATCGCCGGAATCGACACGGCGATGACGAGGATTTCGAGCGGCAGACCCATCGGCCAGTAGTCCGAAAAGCGGTAGCCACCGGGGCCGAGGATCAGCGTGTTGTTCTTGTGCCCGATGGGCGTGAGGAACGCGCAGGAGGCGGCGACGGCGACGGCCATCAGGAAGGGATCGGGCGAGACACCGAGGCTCTGGGCCATCTCGATGCCGACAGGGGCGGCGACGATGGCGGTCGCCGTGTTGTTGAGCACGTCCGAGAGGCTCATCGTCACGACCATCAGGACGGTCAGCACAGCCCATGCGGGCCAGCCTTGTGTGAGGTTCACAAGCCAAGTGGCGATGAGTTCGGTCCCGCCCGATGTCTCGAGCGCGGCGCCGAGCGGGATCATCGAGCCAAGGAGGACAACCACGGGCCATTCGATGTGATCGTAAAGCTCCGACAGGGACAGGATACCGAAGAGGACATAGCCCACCACGACGATCCCGAGGGCCACAGGCAGGTAGACCAGACCCACACTCGCCGCCAGAACGGCAGCGGCGAAGAGGCCGATGGCAAGCCAGACCTTCTTGTCGGCGGTCACGGCAAGGCCACGGTCGGCGAGCGCGAGGCAGCCAAGCCATTCGATGATCTCGGCCGACCGGTCCTTGGGCGTCAGCAGCAAGAGGATATCGCCGGGTCGGATCACCGTCTTGCGCATCCGGGTGCGGATGTGTCTGCCGCGCCGCGAGATGCCGAGGAGGACGGTATTCTGCCGCCACGCAAGGCCGATGGCCTGCGCCGTTTTGCCGGCGATCCGCGACCCGTCGGGCACGACGACTTCGCTGAGGCTCATTCCCGCCGCCGCCGCGACAGGGGCCTCGCCATCCTTCTTGCCGCTGATCTTAAGGCCAAGGTTCGCGCGAAACTCGTCGAGGGCTTCAGGCGCGGCCTCGATCACAATGTGGTCGAAAGCCTTCAGCTCGGCGTTGGCCGAGGTGCCATAGCGCCGCTTGCCGCCGCGAATGATGCCAAGCACTGCGACATCTGCCTTGTCGGCCTCAGGGTAAATCTCCGACAGGCGCTTGCCGATGAGGGCGCTGCCACGCGGGATCGACAGCTCGGCGATATAGTCAGCATATTCGGCCATTGGATCGCCTTGAAGCCCCGGCCCATCGCGCTGGGGGATTAGCCGCCAGCCGACGAGGGCCACGAAGATCAGGCCCGCGATGGCCGTTATTCCGCCCACGGGCAGGAAATCGAACATGGCAAAGGGCTCGCCCAGCGCCTCGCCGCGATAGGCCGCGATGATGATGTTGGGCGGCGTGCCAATCAGCGTTGCCATGCCGCCGAGGATCGTTGCGAAGGACAGCGGCATGAGCGTCAGCCCCGCCGCGCGGCCCGCCTTGCGGGCGGTCTGAATATCGACGGGCATCAAAAGCGCGAGCGCTGCGACGTTGTTCATAAAGGCCGACAGAACCCCGCCGATGCCGCCCATGAGCGTCACATGGGCGCCAAGGCTACGGCTGGAATCGACAAGCGTGCGGGTGATGAGAAGGACCGCGCCGGATCGCACCAATCCCGCCGACACGACAAGAACCAGCGCCACCACAAGCGTGGCCGGATGGCCGAACCCGTCGAAGGCGTGCTTGGTCTCGACCACGCCGAGGACCACCCCGACCATCAGGGCGGAAAAGGCCACGAGGTCATAGCGGAAGCGCCCCCAGAGCATCATTCCAAAGACAGCGGCGAAGAGGGTGAAGAGAACGATCTGATCCTGTGTCATGCCGCCACTATCACCGATCCCCCTTGCGGCCGCCAAGCCTTTCCTCGCGGGGATTGCATCGCCCCGCGCCCTTGGGCTATTGACGCGCGACTCCGCAAGCAGAACGAGACGCACGAGGTTACCATGGCCGGCCACTCAAAATGGGCAAACATCCAGCACCGCAAAGGCCGCCAGGACGCTGCCCGGTCGAAACTCTTCTCCAAACTCTCCAAAGAGATCACCGTGGCCGCCAAGATGGGCGACCCCGATCCCGAGAAGAACCCGCGCCTGCGCCTTGCCGTCAAGGCCGCCCGCTCGCAGTCGATGCCGAAGGACGTGATCGACCGCGCCATCAAGAAATCGCAAGCCGGCGATGCGGCGGATTATACCGAGATCCGCTATGAGGGTTATGGGCCCAATGGCATCGCGATCATCGTCGAGGCGCTGACCGACAACATCAACCGCACCGCCTCGAACGTGCGGTCGTATTTCACCAAATCGGGCGGCAACCTTGGCACCACCGGCTCGGTCAGCTTCATGTTCGACCGCGTGGGCGAGATCACCTATGGCCCCGAGGCCGGTGACGCCGACACGGTGATGATGGCCGCCATCGAGGCTGGAGCCGACGATGTGGAAAGCGATGACGAAGGCCATTGGATCTATTGCGGCGACACTTCGCTGAGCGAAGTCTCTGAGGCGCTCGAGGGCGAGCTGGGCGAAGCCAAGGAAGCCAAGCTCATCTGGAAGCCGCAGAGCCGGACCAACGTGGATCTCGAGACCGCGCAGAAGCTGATGCGCCTCATCGACACGCTTGAGGATGACGACGACGTTCAGACAGTGGTTGCCAACTTCGACGTCCCCGAGGATGTAGCCGCACAGCTCTGATCCCTTTGCCAGCCAAGGCACCGAGGCGGCTCCCATTCGGGGGCCGTTTCTTTTTGGGCTTGAGGTCGCCGCGGCGATCCTGTCCTCTCGCCCCATGAGCCAATCACAGACGCACCCGCGCCCTCTTGCCGGCATCCTCTGGATGGTGGTGACGGGCCTCAATTTTGTGATGGTAACGGCGATCGTGAAACACGTGGGATCGGGCGTGCCCGCTGCAGAGGCCGCCTTTCTGCGCTATGCGCTGGGGATCGTGTTTCTTCTGCCGATGATCCGGCCGATCCTGAAGGCTCATCTGACGGCTCGACAGCTCAAACTCTTTGCCGCGCGAGGCTTGGTGCACACGCTCGCGGTGATCCTGTGGTTCTTTGCGATGGCGCGGATCCCGTTGGCCGAGGTCACCGCGCTCAACTATCTCACCCCGGTCTATACAGCCATTGGCGCGGCGATCTTCCTCGGCGACAAGCTGCATATGCGGCGGATGGCAGCGATTGTCGTGGCGCTAGTTGGTGCGCTGATCATCCTGCGCCCCGGCGTTCGCGAGATTATGCCGGGACATATCGCCATGTTGGGAACGGCGGCTTTTTTTGCCGCGGGCTATCTGATTGCCAAGCGCCTGAGTGACGAGTTATCGCCGACAGTTGTCGTTGGAATGTTGTCCGTGACGGTGACTATCGGTCTTGCCCCCTTTGCCGCCGCCGTTTGGGTGACACCCACGCTCGAACAATGCGGCTGGCTCTTCCTCGTCGCCTGTTTCGCCACGGCGGGGCATTACTCTATGACGTTGGCCTTCCGCGCTGCGCCCCTTTCGGTGACCCAGCCCGTGACCTTCCTTCAGCTCATCTGGTCCGTCAGCATCGGGGCGCTCTTCTTTGGGGAGCCAGCAGATCACTGGGTGGTTACCGGCGGGGCGATCATCATGGCGGCGGTGAGCTTCATCACATGGCGCGAGGCGCGATTGCGGCGAAAAAACCCTCCGGCGGTGTCGGCCTGAGTTTTCATTGATTGACGAGTCAATAAAAACCCTCCTAGGGTGCCGAAATCCCAGATTGCGGAAACCCGATGCCGAAACTTGGAATGGAACCCATCCGGCGCGCGGCGCTGGTCAATGCCACGATCACCGAGATCGGCAAATCCGGCACGCTTGATGTGACCGTGAGCCAAATCGCCAAGCGGGCCGGGATGTCATCGGCCTTGGCGCATCACTATTTTGGCTCGAAGGAGCAAATCTTCATCGCCGCCATGCGCCACACGCTTTCGCTCTACGGGGCAGGGGTGCGGGGCGCGCTGGCGATGGCCAGAGGCCAGCGCGCGCGGGTCGAGGCGATCATCCGAGCCGGTTTCTCGACGACGAATTTCCGGCGCGAGGTCGTGGCTGCGTGGCTCAATTTCTATGTTCTGGCACAAACGAATGCCGAGGCGCGGGCGCTCCTTCTGATCTATCAGAACCGGATGCGTTCGAACCTTGTCCACGACCTGCGGCCACTGGTCGGGGATCGCGCCGAAGCTGCGGCCGAACGGATCGCGGGCCTGATCGACGGGCTCTATCTGCGCGAAGCGCTGGGCCGGAAAGTGCCGAGCGGCGAAGAGGCCACGCGGCAGGTTCTCGAAGCGCTCGACCTTGAAATCGGAGCCGTGAAATGACCGCCCCAAATATCCTGATCTTCATGGTCGATCAGCTGAACGGGACACTCTTTCCTGATGGCCCCGCCGACTGGCTCCACGCGCCCAACCTCAAGCGCCTCGCCGCCCGCTCGGTGCGTTTCGCCAATACCTACACCGCCTCGCCCCTTTGCGCCCCAGCGCGGGCCTCGTTCATGTCGGGGCAATTACCGCGCCGGACCGGCGTCTATGACAACGCGGCCGAGTTCACCTCGTCCCTGCCGACCTATGCCCACCACCTGCGCCGCGCGGGCTATCAAACCTGCCTGTCGGGCAAGATGCATTTCGTCGGACCCGACCAGATGCACGGGCTCGAAGAGCGGTTGACGACCGATATCTACCCCGCCGATTTCGGCTGGACGCCCGACTATCGCAAACCCGGCGAGCGGATCGACTGGTGGTATCACAACATGGGCTCGGTCACCGGCGCGGGCGTGGCCGAGATCACCAACCAGCTCGAATACGACGACGAAGTGGCCTATCACGCGGGCCGCAAGCTCTATGACCTTGCCCGTGGCCACGATCCGCGCCCGTGGTGCCTCACGGTCAGCTTTACCCACCCGCAC
>JBFEXG010000109.1:0-7573 GCA_041546005.1 Paracoccaceae bacterium | reverse complement strand
CGGTCGCCTGCGCCCTCTCCTACCTCGATTTCCGCCACGACAAGCGCCAGTGGCGCAAAGTCCACGGCGATCTCGACGATTGGCACACAGCGTTCAGCGCGCGCCCCTCGATGGCCGAGACCTCACCGTTCTAGGTTAGAACCACACATCTGCGACACACTTGCCATCGTCTGGCAGGTCGCGCCAGCTTTCGAGGCCGTCGAAGTGCTGGATCGGTATCTTTGCAACCTCATCGGGGTTATCTGCAAGCCTCAGGTTCACGGCAATCCGTGTCTTGCCATCTTCACTAGGCGACAGCCCGCGCCAGTGGGTGGTGTTGCCGCAGGACTTGCAGAAATGAAAGGCCAGCTCGCCGTTCGGTCGCACATAGCCTGCGAGCATACCTGGCACCGCGCGGATGCGAATGCCTTCGTTGTCCCAGTCATAGGCCCAGAGCGCCCCAATCCGACGGCAGGCTGTACAGTTGCAGGCGGTTGTCGACTCCGGCACGCCATCGAATTCCCAGTGGATCGAACCACAATGGCAGCTTCCTCGGATCATCTTGCTCTCCTTTGCCGTGACATAACGCCAACTTATCACGCCTGCGCCCGAATGTCCGCTGGACTGACCGCGCTTTGATGGCTAAACAGCGCCCGAATGGTGGGCGGGAATCCGCCTTCTTTCCTATTGTCAGGCCCCGCTTGGGGAAAATTTCGGAGATGCACCCCGTGTCACATGCAGAAGAACACCAGGGCACCCGCCGCGACTTTATCTACTACGCCACGGCTGGTGCCGGCGCTGTAGCGACTGGCGCGGCTGTCTGGCCGCTCGTGAACCAGATGAACCCGTCGGCTGACGTCAAGGCGCTTGCCTCGATCCGCGTCGACGTGAGCGGCGTCGAGCCGGGCACCCAACTGACCGTGCTTTGGCAGGGCAAGCCGGTGTTTATCCGCGCGCGCAACCAGTCGGAAATCGACGCGGCCCGCGCTGTCGATGTGGCGACGCTGCCGGACCAGAACGCCGAGAACGAAAACCTCAGCGGCGAAGCCCCGGCGACCGACGAAAACCGCGCCTTGACCGAAGACGGCGTCTGGCTCGTCCAGATGGGTGTCTGCACCCACCTCGGCTGTGTGCCGCTGGGTGAGTCGGGCGATTTCGGCGGCTGGTTCTGCCCCTGCCACGGTTCGCACTACGATACCGCCGGCCGTATCCGCAAAGGCCCGGCCCCGCGTAACCTTCCTGTCCCCGTCGCCGAATTCGTCGACGCCACGACGATCAAGCTCGGCTAAGGAGAAAGACCAATGTCTGGTATTCCCCACGACCATTACGAACCGAAATCGGGCGGCGCCAAGTGGCTTGAAAGCCGGCTCCCGGTTCTCAGCCTCATCTACAACACCCTCGTGATCCCCACTCCGAAGAACCTTAACTGGATGTGGATTTGGGGCGTCGTTCTCACGTTCACCCTCGTCCTGCAGATCATCACCGGTGTTGTCCTCGTGATGCACTACACCCCGCAGGTCGATCTGGCCTTCGCCTCGGTCGAGCACATCATGCGCGACGTGAACGCTGGTCACATGATCCGCTATGTCCACGCCAACGGCGCGTCGCTGTTCTTTGTGGCTGTCTATTTCCACATCTTCCGCGGCCTCTACTACGGTTCGTACAAGGCGCCCCGTGAAGTGACCTGGATCATCGGTATGCTCATCTATCTCCTGATGATGGCGACCGGTTTCCTTGGCTACGTTCTGCCCTGGGGCCAGATGTCGTTCCACGGCACCGCGGTGATCACCGGCCTCTTCGGCGCGATCCCCTTCGTCGGCGAAGCGATCCAGACCTGGCTTCTGGGTGCCACCGCAGTCGGCCAGCCCGCGCTCAACCGCTTCTTCTCGCTGCACTATCTTCTGCCGTTCCTGATTGCTGGCCTCGTGGTCGTCCACATCTGGGCCTTCCACTCGACCGGCAACAACAACCCGACCGGTGTTGAAGTCCGTCGCGGCTCGAAAGAAGAAGCCCAGAAAGACACCCTTCCGTTCTGGCCCTATTTCGTGATCAAGGATCTCTTCGCGCTTGCGGTGATCCTCGTTGTCTTTGCGGCTGTTGTCGGCTTCATGCCCAACTACCTCGGCCACCCCGACAACTATCTCGAAGCCAACGCGCTGGCGACGCCGTCGCACATCGTTCCGGAATGGTACTTCCTGCCGTTCTACGCGATCCTGCGCGCCTTCACCGCCGACGTCTGGGCTGTTCAGTTCGCCAACTGGATCTCGTTCGGGATCATCGACGCCAAGTTCTTCGGCGTTCTGGCGATGTTCGGTGCGATCATCGTGATCGCTCTGGCCCCGTGGCTCGATACCTCGACCGTGCGTTCCGGCCGCTACCGCCCGATGTTCAAGTGGTGGTTCGCTCTTCTCGCAATCGACTTCATCGTTCTGATGTGGGCGGGTGCGATGCCGGCTGAACCGCCCTACTCGATCATCGCGCTGACCGGTGCCACCTACTGGTTCGCCTACTTCCTCGTGATCCTGCCGCTTCTCGGCGTGATCGAGCGCCCGACCGCGCGTCCGGCGACCATCGAGGAAGATTTCAATGCCCACTACGGCAAATCGACCGACAAGTCGGCCGAGTGAGAAAGGACGAAAGACAGATGTTCCGTAAACTCACCCTCACCGCTGCCGTCGCTTTGGGCTTGTCGGCAACCGCCGTTCTCGCCGCAGGCGAGGCCCATGTCGAAGACTTCGACTTCTCGTTCGAAGGCCCCTTCGGCAGCTACGACCAGATGCAGCTCCAGCGTGGCCTGCAGATCTACACCGAGGTCTGCGCCGCTTGCCACGGTCTGAAGTATGTTGCGATCCGCACCCTCGCCGACGAGGGCGGCCCCGCCCTTCCGGAAGACCAGGTCCGCGCCTATGCCGCCCGTATCGAGGTGATCGATGCGGCCACCGGCGAGCCGCGCCCGGCGATCCCGGCCGACAAGTTCCCGGAGTCGGCTCTGGAAGAAGCTCCCGACCTGTCGCTGATGGCAAAGGCGCGCGCTGGCTTCCACGGCCCCTACGGCACCGGCATCAACCAGCTCTTCAAGGGCATGGGTGGCGCTGAATACATCGCCTCGCTGATGGCGGGCTATGAAGAAGCGCCCGAGTGTGCCCCGGCTGACTTCCCGGGTTCCTATAACACGGCCTTTGCCAACGGCGGTTTCCCCGAAGAGTGCAAGGACGAGGAAGGCCACCACACCGTTCCGGGAAGCTGGATCGGTATGCCCCAGCCGCTCATGGGCGACGACGTGGAATATGCCGACGGCCACGATGCCGACCTGCACCACGAAGCTCAGGACATCGCTGCCTTCCTGATGTGGGCCGCCGAGCCCAAGCTCGATGCCCGCAAAGAGGCCGGCTTCCTCGGCGTTCTGTTCCTGGTCCTCCTGTCGGTTCTGCTGTATCAGACCAACAAGCGGCTCTGGGCTCCGCACAAGGCGGCCGCCAAGAAATCCGCCTGATCTTCAGGACACCTGATCTAGAGAGGCCCGCCACTGGCGGGCCTTTTCATTTCTGGCCGAGATAGGCCGCCAGCGCGGGCCCGGGGCGGGCAAAGGCCTCGTCGGTTGCGACCGGCGTGTGGGCGAAGCCGCCATCCACCATCACCAATCGATCCGCGATCTGCTTGGCGTCCTCGGGGTCGTGCGTGACCATGAGCACGGTGCGCCCCTTGAGCTTCTCCGCCACGAGATCAAGCATCTCGCGCCGCATGGCCGGCCCGAGCGCCGAGAAAGGTTCGTCCAAAAGGATCACAGGCCGGCTCTGCAGCAAGACCCGCGCCAGAGCGGCGCGCGAGGCCTGCCCGCCCGACAGGGTGCCGGGCTTGCGCCCTGCGAAGCCCTCTAGGCCAACTTCGGCAAGCGCCGCCTCAACCCGCCTCTTTTCCTCCGCCCCAAGGCGTAGGTCCGGCTTCAACGCCAGTCCGACATTCTGGGCAACCGTGAGATGCGGGAAGAGGTTGTTGTCCTGAAACAGCGTGCTCACGGGCCGCTTACCGGGCGGCAGAGCACCGATGTTCGTCTGCTTCCAGAGGATGCGGCCCGATGTGGGCGCGAAATATCCCCCGATCATCGACAGAAGCGTGGACTTGCCACCGCCCGAGGGGCCGACGATGGCGGTTATGCTCCCTTCCGGCACCGACCAGTCGGCGGTCAGGCGAAAATCGCCCTGCTCGATCGTCAGGTTTTCAAGCGTCAGCATCGGCGCGGCCTCCTCGGTCGAAAAGCCAGAAGAGCGACAGGCTCACCATGACAAGGACAAGCGCGACACCTGCCGCTGCGTCCATCCTATAGGCGCCCATCAGACGATACATCATCAGCGGTAGGGTTTCCTGATCGCCCCCCGAAAAGAGCAGGATCACGCCGAGATCGCCCACCGACATCGCCGCCACCAGACCGGCGGCAAACCCAAGCGGGCGGCGCAAGCGCGGCAGGATTAGAAGGCGCAGCCGCGCTCGGCCGAAGAGGCCGAGGCTCGCGGCAAGGCGGCCGTAATTGGCCTCGATCTCTTCGACCGCCGAGCTGATCCCCCGAAAGACGAAAGGAAGCCCCACAAGCGCGTTGAGCGCGGCCGTCACGGGCAGAGCGGCGCGGGTCGGGTTGATGAGGCCGTGGAGCATCAGGAAGACCCCAGTGCCCACTACCAACGCCGAGGTCGCCAGAGGAAGCGATCCGGCCAGCATGGCGGCCGCCCCGCCACGGAGCGCAAGAGCAAGCGCCAGCGCCACCGACAATGCCGCCGCTGCAAGCGCCACGAGCACCGACCGCAGGATGGCCATGCCAATCCCGGAAGGCAGGTCTTGCAGGCCTCCGAGGCCCTTGGCCACGACCATCGCCAGAGGAACGAGCAAGAAGGCCGCCGCAAGCGCAATCCAGAGCGTGTCAAGGCTGGCGGCCCGCCAACCTTGGGGCGCGAGCGCAAGGCCTTGCCGGTCGAGCCCGGCTCCCATGCCCAGCGCTACGCCGCCCCGATAGGCGGCCACCGCAAAGGCCGCGCCGAGGCCGAGTTGCACCAGCGCCAACTGCGCCGCCTTGCCAAGATCGAAATCGAACCGCACGGCCTGATAGATGGCGAGCTCGAGGGTCGTGGCCTTCGGTCCGCCGCCAAGGGTCAGCGCCACGGTGAAACTCGTCAGGCAGATCAGGAACACCGCAAGAAGCGCACCGGGAAGAACGCTGCGCAGCATCGGCCACTCAAGAAGCCGCCAACGCGAGCCTTCAAGCTCGACCGCGAGGCGCGCGCGCTCGGATGGGATCGCCTGCCATCCCTGCAGGATCAGTCTGATTCCGAGCGGCAGGTTGAGGAACACATGGCCGAGGACCACGCCGGCAAGGCCGTAGATTGAGATCTTGGGCAGATGGGCGAGGGCGAGAAGCTCGTTCAACAGCCCCGAACGCCCGAAAACCGCGATCAGGCCAAGGACCGCGACGATCACCGGCAGGATGAAGGGCGCGCCGAGAAGGGTGATGAGGGCGCTGCGCCCCGCAAACCTGCGGCGCGCCAAGGCGCGGGCCACAGGAATCGCTAGGCCCACGCTCAGCGCCGCCGAAAGCGCCGCCTGCAGGACCGTAAAGCGCAGCGCAGCCCAATCGGCCGATGTCAGAAAGCCCGGGCGGCCAGCGGCCTTGGCCGCCACCGCCCAGACCGATGCACCAAGGAAGCCCGCGATGGCCAAAGCCACCGCAAGCCCCGGTGCGCGGATGCGCCCTAGCGGCTGAGCGCCGCGCGCCATTCTTCCACCGCTGCGTCACGCACAGCCTGAGCTTCGGCAGACGAGTAAAGCAGGCTCTGCACAGGCGTAATCATCTGCTCATAGCCTTCGGGCAGCCCACCCTCGGGCGTCACCGCCGGATACATCCAGTTGGTCGTCGGGATGACCGACTGGAAGCCCGAGGTCAGCATGAACTCGAGGAAGGCATCGGCCAGATCGGGCTGATCCGTCCCGGCGATCTTGCCCGCCACTTCGACCTGCATGTAGTGGCCCTCGCTGAACGACCAAGCCACCTTCGAGGCATCGCCCTCGGCGATCAGGTGGTAGGCCGGCGAGGTCGTGTAGGACAGCACCGCATCCGCCTCGCCCTCCAGGAAGAGGCCATAGGCCTCGGACCAGCCGGGCGTCACCGTGATGATGTTGTCGGCCAGCGCCGACCACACATCGCCCGCACGGTCGCCATAGGCGGCCTTGACCCACATCACGAGGCCAAGGCCCGGGGTCGAAGAGCGCGGGTCTTGGATCACGATCTTCAAATCGCTTTCCGCCAGCGCCTCGAAATCGGAGGGTGCTGCGACGTCCGCATTTGCCACGAAGGCAAACCAGCCCCAGTCGAAGGGAACGAAGGTCGGATCGGTCCACTCGACCGGCAGGTCGAGCGGGGCCAAATCGCCATGCGGGGCGAAGAGGCCCGAGGCGAGCGCCTTCTCGGTCAGGGTCGTATCAAGGCCGAGGACGATATCGGCCTCGGTGCTTGCCCCTTCGAGAAGCACGCGCGACAGAAGCGCCGCCCCGTCGCCCGCAGCGACGAATTGCAGATCGCAGCCACAGGTTTCCTCGAAAGCGGCCTCAACCGCCGGGCCGGGGCCCCATTCGCTGGTGAAGCTGTCGTAGGTATAGACTGTCAGAACGGGTGTCTCGGCCATCGCACCGCTGGCGATAAGGCAAAGTCCCGCGACATGGCTCAGATGGGTCTTTCTCATAGGTCATCCTCTCATGCGCCGGACGGATGGGGGCTTTGAGGACAAACTCGCGACCTTCCCTCCGCCGGTCTTAACCGGTTCAGGTTCAACGGGTTCGCGGACCATCCCGCATCTCAGCCCTGTTGCGAGGGCACCCCGAGGTGGGGCGGAAGCTATCGCCGGAAATCCAGAACTGCAAGAAGAGTCGACCGGCTTGGATTTGAGAGTATAGTCCGAGAACTGATCGTTCATTTCGAACGCGGAGACTGGCATGCAACATGATGCCGACTACCTCAAAATCACGATCGACCTCGCAAATGAAAGCCGGGCTAGGGGCAACCACCCGTTTGGCGCATTGCTCGTCGGCCCGGACGGCGACGTTTTGCTAACATCCGGAAATACATACGCGGCAGACCGCGGCGTAGGCCATGCCGAGGCAAACGTGGCGCGTGCTGCTTCGCGAAAATATGAGCCAGAGTTTCTTGAGCGCTGTGTTCTCTACACCTCGGTCGAACCCTGCTGCATGTGCGCTGGCGCTGCATACTGGGCTGGCATTGGCGCATTGGTTTATGGGCTCACGGAAAAGCGCCTTGCGGTACTGACAGGGGACAATCCAGAAAACCTGACTTTGGACCTGAGCTGCCACCAAGTCTTTGCTGCTGGTCGCCGGCATGTCGACGTAAGGGGGCCGTTTCCGGATCTGGAAGAGCAGATCGTCGCCTCGCACATAGACTTCTGGTGAGTTTGGGCGTCCCGATATCGGTTCTGGCGCGCCTCTGATCTAGCGTGAGGACCGTAGAGCGGCAGGTTTCATACTGCGGAGAGTTCTTGAGCACAGGCGATTGCTTCGCTAGACCGCTGGTCAAAGGAGCCCGATCATGTCGTTCAAT
>JBFEXG010000236.1:0-3934 GCA_041546005.1 Paracoccaceae bacterium | reverse complement strand
GCGCGATGCTGCGGCCCTATAATATGGGGACGGGGGCCGCACCTTTTGACGCGCTGCAATGCGCCGATATTGGCGATGTGGCGATCAATACCTTTGATCTTAAGGACAGTGTTCGCAGGATTACAAAGGCTTACGATGCGATCCTAACCTCAGGTGCGCTGCCCATGACGATGGGCGGCGATCACACGCTGACCCTGCCGATCCTGCGGGCGATTGCGAAGAAATACGGGCCCGTTGCGCTCGTCCATGTCGATGCCCATGCCGACATAAACGAACATATGTTCGGCGAAGAGATTGCGCATGGCACGCCATTCCGCCGCGCATATGAAGAAGGCCTGATAAACCCCCAGAAAGTTTGGCAAATCGGACTTCGCGGAACGGGCTATACCTCCGAGGATTTCAACGAGGCGCGCGGCTGGGGGTTCAACGTCGTGCAGGCCGAGGAGATTTGGCAAAAGCCGCTTGGTCCGCTGGCTGAGCAGGTGAAATCCCAGATTGGCGATACTCCGGTCTACATCACCTACGATATCGATAGCCTCGATCCCGCCTATGCCCCCGGCACCGGCACGCCCGAGATTTGCGGCCTCACCACGCCACAGGCGGTTCAGTTGATCCGCGGCCTGCGCGGCCTCAATATCGTGGGCTGCGATCTCGTCGAGGTCTCGCCGCCCTATGACACCTCGGGCAATACCGCGCTGACCGCGGCCAATCTTCTCTACGAGATGCTCTGCATCCTGCCCGGAGTGCCGCTGCGCTGATGGTTCGGGCGGGGATCATAGGTCTTGTCGCTCTCGTCGGGATATTTGCCCTCTATGTGCGCCTCGCGCCCTCCGATCCGGCCCGCTGGCACAAAGCTCCGCCTGATTTGCCTGTGGGAGACAGCGCAGGAGAGAACTCCTTTGTCTCCGTCCGGATGGGGGATGTGGCGATTTTGGAACGGTTGATTCAGATCGCCGCCGCGACACCCCGAACCACACGCTTTGCCGGTTCGGCAGGCGAGGGGCTGATCACCTTCATCACCCGCACGCGGCTTTGGGGTTTTCCCGACTACACCACGATCCGCCTAGAGGGCGACAAGCTGACCGTTTACGGCCGCGCCCGTTTTGGGCAGGGCGACATGGGGGTCAACCGCGCCCGTGTTGAGGCATGGCTCGCGGAAGCGGGCGTTCCGACCCCTTGACGCCCAAGCGGCGATAGGGGAAGGCAGGCGCATGGTAGCCGCAGACAAACTCGACCAGATCCTCGCCCGTTTCGAATTCCTCGAAGCGAAGATGTCGACCGGCCTTTCAGGGGCCGAGATCGCAACCCTGTCGCGCGAATATTCCGAGCTGCGCCCGGTGGTCGAAACGATCCATGGCTATCGCCGGATTGTCTCGGACATTGCCGAGGCCGAGGCGATGCTGAAAGACCCCGAGATGCGGGCGCTGGCCGAGGACGAGCTCCCCGAGCTGCGCGAGGCGCTGGAAGGGGCCGAGCACGATGTGCGCCTCGCACTTCTGCCGAAGGACGCCGCCGATTCCCGCGCCGCGATCATCGAGATTCGCCCCGGCACAGGCGGCGAGGAAGCGGCGCTCTTCGCGGGCGACCTTCTGCGGATGTATCAGCGCTATTGCGAAACCCGCGGCTGGAAGTTCGAGATCATCGAAGAGCAGCAGACCGAGCTTGGCGGAATCAAGGAGCTTGTCGCACGGGTGGCGGGCGAGGGGGTCTTTGCGCGGCTCAAGTTCGAATCCGGTGTCCACCGCGTTCAGCGCGTCCCCGAGACCGAAAGCGGCGGGCGCATCCATACGTCGGCGGCGACGGTGGCGGTTCTGCCCGAGGCCGAGGATGTCGACGTCAAGATCGAAGCCAATGACATCCGTATCGACACGATGCGCTCGTCCGGCGCGGGCGGCCAGCACGTCAACACCACCGATTCCGCCGTGCGGATCACCCACCTGCCCACCGGAATCATCGTCACCAGCTCGGAAAAATCCCAGCACCGCAACCGCGAGATCGCGATGCAGGTGTTGAAAACCCGCCTCTTCGACCTCGAGCGCCAGCGCCTGCATGGCGAGCGCTCGGCCAGCCGCAAAGCGCAAGTCGGCTCGGGCGATCGGTCCGAGCGCATCCGCACCTATAACTTCCCTCAAGGGCGGATGACCGACCACCGGATCAACCTCACGCTCTACAAGCTCGACCAGATCATGCAGGGCGATATCGACGAAATCATCGACGCGCTGATTGCCGACCATCAGGCAGCCCTCCTCGCCGAGATGGAGGGATGAGCGTTCAAGCCGCCCTCGTGGCCGCGACGCGCAGGCTTATCGCCGCAGACATCCCCAACGCTGCCGGAGATGTGCGGGCGCTGATGGCCTATGCTTTGGGCATTGCGCGGGATCGGCTCACGCTCGAATCTTCCCGCGCCCTTACGCCGACCGAAGAGAACCGATTTCAGGGCTATGTCGATCGCCGCCTGATGCGGGAACCAGTCTCGCATATCCTTGGGCGGCGCGAATTCTACGGGCGCGAGTTTGCCGTCAACGCCGATGTGCTCGATCCGCGCCCCGAGACCGAAATCCTGATCGAGGCGGCGCTTCAGGAACATGCGGGCAAGATCCTCGATCTGGGCACGGGATCGGGTTGTATTCTTCTAACGCTTCTTGCCGAAACACCGGGGGCGATTGGCACTGGCACGGATATTTCTCAGGCCGCCTGCGATGTGGCGCGCGCCAATGCCATCTCCCTTGGCCTGGCGCGCCGGGCGACCATCCAGACAACCGACTGGGCCAGTGGGGTAGAAGGGCCGTTCGATCTGATCGTCTCCAACCCGCCCTATATCGCCCTGTCCGAGATGGCGGGCCTTGCGCCCGAAGTGCGCGATTGGGAACCCTATGGCGCCCTGACCGATGGGGCCGATGGGCTCATGGCCTATCGCGCTATCGCCGAGGCAGCGCCGCCGCTCCTGCGACCCGGCGGGCGGCTCATGGTCGAAATCGGGCCGACGCAAGGGGCTGCGGTCGCCGATCTCTTCGCCTTTGTCGGCTTTGAAGATCTGCGTGTCATCTCTGATCTCGATGGTCGCGACAGGGTGGTGAGCGCGCGAATGCCGGCCTGAGGCGGGCCAAAGGGTCGCAGTTGGTCTTTTTTCCGGGTTTTGCAGCAATTTTGGGCAATTTCCGCTTGCCCCACTGAAAGATGCGTGATTACACCAAGATATCGGTAGCAAGAGGCCTTACCGCCTCGCCCGATCAGTCGCCAGAAATCGTCGGAACGCCAGTATCGCCAATGATGCCGGGCACCTGAAGCGCAAAGTTCCAGCTGAACGAAAGCACGTTCATGAGATCATCCAAGTCACGGTCGCGGGGCAACAAGAACCGCAACAGCCGCCCCACGGGCGGAAATATCATCAACCGGGTTTTCGATAGCTCCGGTCCCGATGGCAAAGTGCGCGGTACGCCGCAGCAGATCATCGACAAGTACAACCAGCTGCACCGCGATGCGCAGCTCTCGAACGACCGTGTGGCCGCCGAGAACTTTGCACAGCACGCCGAGCACTATACCCGTATGCTCGCCGAGGCTATGCGCGAGGTTGAGAAGGCCCGCGAGGAGCAGGAAGAAGAGAACCGCCGCCGTCAGGCCGAGCGGGATCGCGAGCGCTCTGAGCGTCTGAAGGCGCAGGAAGAGGCGTCAACCAGCAGCCCGCAGGTCGACTTTACCGAGTCCGATCAGCCGGACGTGAACGAGGCCGGGGCCGCGGCCGTTCCCTCCCGGACCGCCAGCCCCGGGGGCACCATTTCCGCCCAGCGCCGGATGACGGTCAAGGTCACCGAGCTCGACCTCGAGAAGGGCGTGGCCACGGTCGAGGGACCGAACGGCTACAAGTACAGCCGTCGCATCGAGGACAAGGAGGGCGCGAAGAAGGTCAAGGTCGGCGACAAGATCGACATGACCT
>JBFEXG010000211.1:0-4393 GCA_041546005.1 Paracoccaceae bacterium | reverse complement strand
GGGGAGCGCCTCGACGGCGATCTTCAGCTTGGCGGCGAACTCGTCATAGACGCCCTTCTGGACGTAGATGCGGTTGGCGCAAACGCAGGTCTGGCCGTTGTTGCGGAATTTGCAGGCGATTGCGCCGGCCACGGCTTCGTCGATGTCGGCGTCGTCGAAGACGATGAAGGGGGCGTTGCCGCCAAGCTCCATCGAGCATTTCATCACCTGATCGGCGGCCTGACGCAGCAGGATGCGGCCCACCTCGGTCGAGCCGGTGAAGGTCAGTTTGCGAACCTTGTGGTTCTCGCAGAATTCCTTGCCGATATCCGAGGCGCGGCTCGAGGTGACGATCGACAGGACGCCCTTGGGGACGCCCGCCTGTTCGGCGAGGACCGCAAGCGCGAGGGCCGAGAGCGGCGTCTGCGAGGCGGGGCGCAGGACGAAGGAACAGCCAGCGGCGAGCGCGGGGGCGGCCTTGCGGGTGATCATCGCCGAGGGGAAGTTCCAGGGCGTGATACCGGCGGCCACGCCGATCGGCTGCTTGATGACGGTGATGCGCTTGTCGGCCATGTGGCCGGGGATGGTCTCGCCATAGATGCGCTTGGCTTCCTCGCCAAACCATTCGACGAAAGAGGCGGCATAGGCGATCTCGCCCTTGGCCTCGGCCACGGGCTTGCCCTGCTCGGCGGTCATGATGATCGCGAGGTCGTCCTGATTGGCCATCATCAGGTCGAACCATTTGCGCATGATATTGGCGCGGGCTTTGCCGGTGAGCTTGGCCCACTCTTTCTGGGCCTTGTAGGCGGCGTCGATGGCTTTGGAAACATCGTCGCGGCTTAGATCCGCAACCTTGGCGATGACATCGCCACGCGCAGGGTTATATACGTCGAACGTGGCTCCGCCTGTCCCGCCGACCCATTCACCGGCGAGGAAAGCTTCTTCGCGCAGGAGCGAGGGGTTTTTGAGGAGCGACTTGAGATTGGTAGTATGATCGAGCATGACTCTCTCCCGGAAATTTGATCATATCTAAATCACGGGACGTATCGGAGGTCCAGCGGATTCGGGGAAGACATATAGCATGAACCTGGACGAAGCCTATGCCAACGCTGCCTATATCGATATGGGTGAAGCATACCCCGACAAGTGGGTAATGGCTGCGCACGAGTTTCGCCAAACCGCAAGGGCCGAGCTTGATCTGCGCTATGGTGAGCGGGATAGAACGGTCTTTGATCTGTTTCACCCCGACCGTCTGGCGAAGGGCCTTCTGGTCTTTGTCCATGGTGGCTATTGGATGGCTTTCGACAAGTCCTACTGGTCGCATCTGGCGGCGGGGGCGCTGGCCCACGGTTGGGCCGTGGCGATCCCCAGTTATGATCTCTGCCCCGATGTGCGGATCTGCGAGATCACGCTCCAGATCGAAGCCGCCATCGCAGCGGCGGCGGATCGGGTGCCGGGGCCGATCCGGTTGGCGGGCCATTCAGCGGGCGGGCACCTTGTGGCGCGCATGGGCTGTGCGGACATCGCCCCTTCTTGGCGGAGCAGGGTTGAACAAATCGTGCCGATCTCGCCGGTGGCCGAACTGGGCCCTTTGATGCAAACCTCGATGAACGAGACCCTCCAGATCACCCGTGAAGAGGCGATGCACGAAAGCCCGCTGCGCCACGATAGCGTTGGCCTGCCGGTCACCGTTTGGGTCGGTGAAAACGAGCGGCCCGTTTTTCTGGATCAGGCGCGCTGGCTGGCCGATGCCTGGGGCGTGGAGCGGGTCGTCGCGCCGGAGCGGCATCATTTCAACGTGATCGAAGATCTGGCCGATCCCGAAAGCGCCTTGATGGCAACGCTTTTGGCGTAGCAGGGGCTCTGCCCCTCTGGGCCCTTGGCCCATTCACCCCGGAGTATTTTTGGCCAAAAGAAGATCAGCCGAATTTTGAACCCCATGTGGGCAGGAGATCGTTCGCCTCTACTGTGGCCAGATAGACGCCGCGGGCGATGGCACGGGCGAGGCAAGTGGCGGCGGCGTGGCCGAGGAGGAGCGGGTCGGCGGCCGCGCTGGATTGGCCTGTCGAGAGGGCAAAGATCAGATCACCGTCGAAGGGCGTATGGCTCGGCACAAGCGCTCGTGCCATGCCGTCGTGGGCCGCTGTGGCAAGGCGGGTGCAGTCTGCCTTGGTGAGCGCGGCGTCGGTGGCGACAACGGCGATCGTGGTATTTTGGGAGGGGCCGCGTTTTGTCGCGAGCGGACCTTTGGGATAGGTGGTCGCGGGACCGAGGCCGCCGAATTCGCCGCCTTCTTCCCAAGGGGCGGCCCAAAATTGTGGGCTGTCGCCCACCGTAGCCGAGCCGAGCGCGTTGACGGCGGCGAGGGCCGCGACGGTGATGCCGCTGTCGAGCCGGATCGAGGCCGAACCGAGGCCGCCTTTGAGGGTCGCGGTGGTCGCGCCCGCGCCTGCCCCTGACGAGCCAAGGGCAAAGTCGACGGCGGCGTTTTCGAGCGCCTGCTCACCGAGGGTAGAATACGGATTGTGGGCCCAGTCTTTGTCGCCGCCGTTCAGAAGATCAAAGAGGATCGCCGCCGGAACGATGGGGACGCGAGCCGGGCCAACCGCGAAGCCCCGCCCCATGCGCCGCAAACCGCCGGCGACACCTGAGGCGGCATCGAGGCCAAAGGCCGAACCGCCGGAGAGGACGATGGCGTCCACCTCGCTCACCAGTTTGTCGGGGGCGAGGAGATCGGTCTCGCGGGTGCCGGGTGCGCCGCCCATCACGTGAACGCCGGCGGTCATCGGCTCTTGGCCAAGGATGACCGTCACACCAGACTTGAGCCGCGCATCGCTTGCATTGCCAACCAGAAGGCCGGGCACATCCGTCAGAAGGTTGCGGGGGCCGGGGGTCATATGCAGCGCCCTCCATCGACCTCGAGCGCGACGCCGGTGATCATCGAGGCTTCATCCGAGCAGAGGAAGGCGGCGGCGTTGCCGATATCCTGAGGCGTCGAGAAACGGCCGAGCGGGATGGTGGAGAGGAAGCGCGCGCGGTTCTCGGGCGTGTCGCCGCCCATGAAGGAGGGCAGGAGGGGCGTTTCGCCCGCCACGGGATTAAGCGCATTGACGCGGATGCCGTGCGGGGCAAGCTCGACCGCCATGGCTTGGGTCGCGGTGATCATCCAGCCCTTGGAGGCGTTGTACCAGTTGAGGTTGGGGCGCGGGCTGCGCCCGGCGGTCGAGGCGATATTGAGGATCACGCCCGAGCGGCGGGCTTTCATGGCCGGGACGAAATGGCGCGCGGTGAGGTAGACCGACTTGGCGTTCACCGCGAGAACGCGGTCGAAGTCGGCCTCGCTTACCTCGTCCATCGGTTGAGGCAGGTGGGTGATCCCAGCGTTGTTGACGAGGATATCGATCTCGCCCAGCGCGTCGGCAGCCTCATAGGCAAGGGCGGCGACCGAGGCGTTGTCGGATACATCAACCGTGACAGGCACACCGCCGATCTCGGCCGCGATGTCGCGTGCGGCCTTGGTATTTACATCGGCCACCAGAACGCGGGCACCTTCGGCGGCAAATTTGCGCGCGATCCCGGCGCCAAAGCCCGAACCGCCGCCGGTTACGATTGCCGTTTTTCCGTCCAAACGCATCGGTATGTTCCTCTTTGGGCCAGTCTGGCGCTTTCATCGCAGCCTGTCACCCGGTCATCGCAATGGCGTGAGCCGGCCTTGGGGAGGTTGCGCGAAGGCGGCAAAATGGTATCACTTCCCGAACTTTGGGGGACGGACCAGCAATGATTGCGACGATTCTTGGCGGAAGAGGCCTTGTGCGCCTCGCGATGAGCTTTGCTGTTGCAGGCAGCCTCGCGGCCTGTGTTCAGGAGCCGCTGGAAGAGCTGCCGCCGCCCGAACCGGTATTCCTCGAAGGCTATGGTCCGCTCGAGGACGACGGTTATCATCTGCCTGGCATTCCGACCGAATATCTCGAGGGGGCGAACCATAAGGTTTTGATCCAGTATCCGGGCGATGAAGCGCCGGGGACGATCGAAATCGATCCCTTTGCCAAATTCCTCTACTACGTCCTCGAAGACGGCACTGCCCTGCGCTATCCCATTGCTGTCGGGCGCGAGGGCAAGGGCCTGCGCGGCACGACCGTGATCCGCCGCAAGGCGGAATGGCCGGGCTGGACGCCAACCGCCAATATGCTGAGGACCGAGCCCGAGGTTTACGGCCCCTTTGCGGGCGGCATTCCGGGCGGCCTTGCAAGCCCCTTGGGCGCGCGGGCGCTCTATCTCTACCGTGGTGACAAAGACACCTATTTCCGCATCCATGGCACCAACGATCTGGGCTCGATCGGAAATTCCGGCTCGGCCGGGTGCATCCGGCTGTTCAATCAGGACATTATCGACCTCTTCGACCGGATCGAGATGG
>JBFEXG010000290.1:0-3081 GCA_041546005.1 Paracoccaceae bacterium | reverse complement strand
GCGGTGGTGATCCAGTTCGGCTGGCAGTTGATGCGCTCGCAGATCGCGGCGACGACATCGACGTCAAAGCCTTTGACCACGCCGTCTTCGATGAACTCGTGCGGCGGATAGGTGGTGTCAGAGCCGATGTTGACGATCTGCCCCCCCAGATCGGCGGCAAATGCCGGCACCGCAAGCGTCGCGGCAACAATTGCCCCGGCAACGTACTTGAACATTATAATCTCCCTTTGGACATTCACCGCTTCAATATGCGGCGTGGTTTTTGGTTGGGTCAGAATGAGTGGGCTTTTGGGAAAGGTCAATAAATAGGCGCTGGTCAAAACCGAAGGGGCTTCAGGTCATTCTCGGCGAGATTCTCAAGGCGCGGAGTGCGTTGAGAATGACCGCAACGTCGATCACCTCTTGAAGGATCGCGCCTTCCACGGGCGTCAGATAGCCGAAAGCAGCGGCAATCATCCCTAGAACGGAAAGGCCGATTCCGGCCACGACACTCTCAAGCGCAATTCGGCGCGCGCCTCTGGCGATCTCGATGCCGGGTCCGAGCCTGTCGATCTCGTCCACCAAAAGGACGACGTCCGCTGCTTCGGCCGAAGCTGCCGCGCCGCGGGCGCCCATCGCCACGCCAACATCGGCCGCAGCAAGCGCCGGCGCATCGTTGACCCCATCGCCCACCATCATCACCGGCCCGTTCTTGCGTTCGGTCAGCACCAGAAGGACTTTCTGATCGGGGCTGAGTTCGGATCGGACGCCATCAAGCCCAAGGCCCTCTGTCACCCGCGCCGCCACATTGGATCGGTCGCCTGTGGCCAACAGGAGGCGCTCGATGCCGCCCCGGCGCAGTCGTTCCAGCATCGGTGCCACGCCGGCACGCAAGGGATCGGCCATCACGATATGGCCCGCGAGCTTGCCGTCGATCGCCACGGCGACAAGCGCCGAACCAGAGAGAAGGGCTGGGTGGTCGCCGTCAGCTTCGTCGTGATGACCCGCGACGAATTTCTGACCGCCAACGACGATCCGTTTCCCGTCGACGCGCCCCGATACGCCCTCGCCGGGCAACTCGGCCACCTCTGCCGGTATGGGAAGGGCAAGGCCCCGCTGCTGTGCCGCGGCGACAACCGCTTGGGCGACGGGATGTTTGGAGGCCTGATCCAATGCGGCCGCATAGCGCAGCACGTCGCCCTCGCCCCAGCCGTTGCGCGTATCGATGGCGATGATCTGTGGGCGGCCGTCGGTCAACGTTCCGGTTTTGTCGAAAATCAACGTGCGAATCCGCGCCATCGCCTCGAGCGGCCTAGCCCCTTTGATCAAGACACCGAAATGCGCCGCCCTCGACAGGCCCGCGACCAGAGCCACCGGCACCGCAAGGATGAGCGGGCAGGGGGTTGCCACGACGAGCACGGCAACCGCGCGGATCGGATCCCCCGTGAACCACCAGGCGGCGGTGGCCAAGGCAACTGTCACGGCCAGAAACCCAAGCGACCAACGGTCGGCCATGCGCGCCATCGGAGCCTTGGATTTCTGTGCGTCTGATACAAGGCGGATAATGCCGGCATAGGTGCTTGCTGCGGCGGGGTGCGTTGCCATCAGGTCAAACGCTTCGCCCGCGTTGGTCGAACCACTCAGGGCATCGGCGCCGCGGACGAGCCGAACCGGCAGCGCCTCGCCTGTCAGAGCCGATGTATCGAGAAAGGCGACATCCGACGCCACAGTCCCGTCGACGGGTACAACGTCTCCTTGCCGGATCAGTAGGCAGTCGCCGGGGATGATATCGTCGAGCGCGACCTCTTCGAGCGCGCCGTTCCGATGCCGTGTGGCCGAACGCGGCACCCGGGCGAGGAGATCATGCATCTCGCGCCGGGCGCGGCCTTCCGCAAAGCTCTCGAGGAAATTGCCCCCCGAATACATGACCGCCACGACAGCGGCGGCAAGCGTTTCGCCGAACAGAAGAGCAGCCGACATCGACAGAGCTGCGACGATGTCGAGGCCCACTTCGCCCTCTAGGAGGGATCGAACGATCTCGACGATAAGAGCGGCCAGAACGGGCAGAACGCCGATCGTCCAGACGAGATCAGCGGCGGCCTCGCGGCCGGCAAAGCCAAGGGTGAGGCCGGTAATAAGCCCGATCAGGCCGATCGCCAACAGCGCCGTTTTCAACCAATCGCGGCCAGTACTTTGCACGCAACATCTCCTCAAACCATACCGTACCTTGCTCCGAGAAGACGCCCGAACCTGTGGCGAGGCAATCCCAAACCGGCAAGATTATTCAAACTTGCCGCAGCGCAGGGTTGATCGGAAGGGCAACTCGGATCATAGCCGGGGCTCTGTTTGATGGGGCGCATTTTGTTTCGGTCAATTTCCCAGTTCACGCCGGTTGTCTGGCTGATCATCCTCGCGACGATGGCAAGCCGGTTCGTGTTCTTCATGGTCTGGCCCTATCTTGCTGTGATCCTGCACCGCGATCACGGGCTCGATACGTTTCAAGTGGGTGCTTTCCTGAGCATCTCGGGCCTCGCGGCCGCGACCAGCGGGCTCTATATCGGCTATCTGTCCGATCGTTTCGGTCGTCGTCGGGTCATCGTCATCGGCCTTGTCGTTGCGATCCTGTCACTTGCCTTGCTGGGTCTGACCGAAAACCTGTGGCTGATCCTAGCGGCGATGTTGGTTGAAAGCGTCGCCTCCAATGCGATCGAGACGCCCGGGCGGGCGCTTTTGACCGACGAGCTGGAAGACCGAGAGGCCAAGGACCTCGCCCTGCATATGCGGTACTATGCCCTGAACCTCGGGGCCGCCTTCGGGCCCGTGGTCGGGGTGGCCTGGGGGCTGACGGGGCGGCAAGAGACCTTTCTGATCGTTGCCGGTGTCTTGACGATCTACCTTCTGGTGGCGTTGTTCATTTTCTTCCGCACGCCGCCGCGTGGGCGCGTGGCGGGAAAGGCATTTTCCTTCTCCGAGGCGCTCAAGGTCTTGGCGCAGGACAAATCGTTTCAGGTTTTCGTTCTGGCACTCGGAATTGGCGGTA
Source organism: Paracoccaceae bacterium (assembly GCA_041546005.1). Lineage (GTDB taxonomy): Bacteria > Pseudomonadota > Alphaproteobacteria > Rhodobacterales > Rhodobacteraceae > RFZI01. The sequence goes on along the minus strand of JBFEXG010000290.1, from coordinate 62 downwards.
TCGCCTATTCGCAGCTTGAGGCCGGCTTGATCCAATATATCCAGCAGGGCGGCGAGATTGAT
>JBFEXG010000057.1:0-10766 GCA_041546005.1 Paracoccaceae bacterium | reverse complement strand
ATCGACGAGGTTCCGGTCGAGGATTGGATGCGCGCCGTGTCAGTAAACCTGACGGGGATGTTCCTCTGCGCCCGCGCGGCCTTTGGCCAAATGCGGCGGCAATCGCCCCAAGGCGGGCGGATCATCAACAACGGGTCGATCTCGGCCCATGCGCCGCGCGAGGGGGCAGTGACCTACACCACCACCAAGCACGGGATCACCGGCCTCACGCGCCAACTTGCGCTTGATGGCCGCCCTTTCGACATTGCTTGTGGCCAGATCGACATTGGCAATGCGATGACCGACCTTCTGGCAGGGATCGCCGACCGCGCACGCGCCGAGGGCAAGCCCGTGCCGCCGCATATCGACGTTTCACTGGTGGCAGATGCCGTGGCGCAGATGGCGGCGCTGCCGCTTTCGGCCAACGTCCTCTTCCAGACGCTGATGGCGACGCAGATGCCCTTTGTCGGACGGGGGTAAGGCGGGGGGCTAGCGGCGGAGGGCTGCGAAGGCGGCCGAGGCGCCCCAACCGGCTGCAATGGCGATGGCCAGCGACATGAGGCCGTAGAGGATCGCGTTGTCCTGTGCCATGCGATAGAGCCAGCGTTCGATGCCCACCTTTTGGACCGGAATGATCGTGTCATATTCGTCGACGACCATGCCGCCCCGCGTCAGAAAGATGCGGGTCTCATAGTCACCTTCAGTGATGTTCGAGGGCAGATTGATAGCCGTGCGGAAGAGCGTGTCCTCCTCGATATCGACCGTGCCGATGAAGGTCGAATAAAGACGGGCATCGCTTCGGATGCGGATCAGCGCCTCGGTAAAGGTTTCCGAGTCCTCCACCGTCGCCCCCACCGAGCGGATCGCATGAGGGATCGTTATGGAATGGCGCAGGTCTTCGACACCCTTCAGGACAGACTCAAGCGGTCCGGAGGTCGAAACGGCATAATAGCTTGGCGCCGCATCAACCTCGACAGCATCGGCGTTGACCCAAATGCCGTAGCGCCGCTCTTTCCGTCTAACGGTGATCGGCGTTTTCGGCCCCGAGACTGTGATGATCACGCCAAGATCGCCATCGAGGATCTCGGTGCCGTCTCGCTTGATCGCGCCGAAAATGAGGATGTGCGAACCCTCAAAGGTAGCGGTGATGGCGACCTCGTCCTGACTGAGGCCGAGAACGATTTCCTCGGCCTTGGCGGGCACGGCGAAAAGGAGGGCTGCGAAAAGGAGATGGAGAATACGCATCAGTGGCCTCCTGCCGCGCCGAGCACGAAAAGTTCGCTCGGGGTGAGAAGGAGATCAAAGCTCAGCTTTATGCAGACGCCCAACACCATCACGGCGAGCAGAATGCGAAGCTGTTCAGCCTTGAGCTTGACGCCGATCCGTGTGCCGATCTGGGCGCCAATCACGCCGCCGATCAGCAGAAGAAGCGCAAGGGCGATGTCGACGGTATGGTTGGTGGTCGCGTGCAGCATCGTGGTGAAGGCGGTCACCAAGATGATCTGGAAGAGCGAGGTGCCAACCACGACCTTGGTGGGCATACCCAAGAGATAGATCATCGCCGGGACCATGATAAAGCCACCGCCAACGCCCATAATCGCGGCGAGAACGCCTACAGCCATCCCGACCAGAAGGGGCGGAATGACCGAGATATAAAGGCCGGAGACGCGGAACTTCATCTTGAACGGCAGGTTGTGCACCCAGTTGTGCTTGCGACGCTTGGGCGCGGCCTTGCCCTTGCTAGAGCGGCGCAGAGTGTTGACGCTTTCGATGAACATTAGGCTGCCGATAGCGCCGAGGAAGACGACGTAGAAGATCTTGACCAGAAGATCGACCTGACCGAGCGCCTTGAGATAGTTGAAGACGAGAATGCCGAGGCCCGAGCCCATTAGGCCCCCGGCCTGCAAGACAAATCCCATCTTGAAATCGACGGTCTTCCTGCGGAAATGCGCCAGAACGCCCGAAAAGGACGAGGCTACGATCTGGTTCGCCTCGGTCGCCACGGCCACGGCGGGCGGAATGCCGATAAAGAATAGAAGTGGCGTCATCAGAAATCCACCACCCACGCCAAACATCCCCGAAAGGACGCCAACGATCCCGCCCAGACCGAGGAGCAAGAAGGCGTTCACCGAGACTTCGGCAATAGGAAGATAGATCAACATATAATGATCCACGCACGGATGGTGTTGACCAAAGAACGCGTTTCGAGTGGGCCTGTCAAACCCCTGCATAGGGGGCAGCTTCTTTTTGACGCGGACTGAGTCAAAAAGTTCCTAAATCGGAGCCGATTTTCCCTGCTAGAGGCCCTTGAGGAACTGTCTCAGTATCTTTTCGAGCTTGGCTGCGCCGAGCGGGGCCATCGCCTTGGTGTGCTCGTGGCTGATCGACTCCGCACTCATCCCGGCGGCCATGTTGGTGATGACCGACGCTGCCGCCACTCGCAGGCCGAGAAAGCGGGCGAGGATGACTTCGGGCACGGTCGACATGCCCACGGCATCAGCGCCCATGCCGCGGATCGCGCGGATCTCGGCAGGGGTCTCGAAAGAGGGGCCGGAATACCAAGCATAGACACCCTCGGCCATTTCGACACCGGCTGCTTTGGCGGCAGCCGTCAGACCGGCGCGCAGCTTGGGATCGTAGGCTTCGGTCATCGGCACGAAGCGGCCATCCGAAGGCTCGCCGATCAGCGGGTTGAGGCCCGAGAAATTTATGTGGTCATTCAGCGCCATGACCGAGCCCGTCGGCATGTCGGGGCGCATGGAACCGGCGGCATTGGTGGCGAACATGATCTCGGCGCCGAGCTCTTTCAGAACCTCAAGCGGCAGGCGCATGGCGTCGGGCTTGCCCTGCTCGTAGTAGTGCGAGCGGCCGCCGAAAACGGCGACCCTCACGCCTTCGAGCTTGCCGATCACAAGCTGTGGCACATGGCCCGAAACGCCCGCGTGGGGAAAGCCGAGAAGCTCGGAATAGGGGATGGCAATGCCATCAACTGCCCCCGCGAGATGCCCAAGACCCGATCCAAGGATCAGGCCCACGCGCACGGGCGCGGAGCCTGTCCTCTCGCGGATCAGAGCGGCAAGATCAGCGCTCTTTGACATAGGGCTCGCCCCCGGCGCGCGGCGGGATCGCCTTGCCGACGAATCCCGCAAGGATCACCACGGTCATGATATAGGGCAGGGCGCTCAGAAGCTGGCCCTGAACCTTGATGCCGATGACGTTGGTGATGAGGTCGGGACGAAGCTCGAGCGCCTGCAGGAAGCCGAACAAGAGGCAGGCCATCAGCGCATACCACGGCCGCCACTTGGCAAAGATCAGGGCCGCGAGGGCGATATAGCCGCGACCGGCCGTCATATCCTTGATGAAGCCGGCGGCGGGTTCGGCGGTGGCAAGCTGCGCGCCCGCAATGCCGCAAAGAACGCCGCAGATCAGCACAGCCGAATAGCGCAGGCGCACGACCGAGATACCGGCGGTATCAACAGCGGCAGGGTTTTCGCCCACAGCGCGCAGGCGCAGGCCGAAACGGGTGCGATAAAGCCCCCACCACGTCAGCGGCACGATCAGCATCGCCATGTAGACAAGGATCGAGTGGCCCGAGATCAGCTCTTTGTAGATCGGGCCAAGGAGCGGCACGCCCGAGAGGCTCTCGGCGAAGGGCAGGGTGATCGACTGGAACCGCGCGCCATCGCCAAGCTGCGGCGTGCGCCCCCCTTGGCCAAACCAGCTTTGCGCAATGACAACCGTGATGCCAGCTGCAAAAAAGTTGATCGCCACGCCCGAAATGAGCTGGTTGCCACGGAAGGTGATCGAGGCGAGGCCGTGGACGATGGCAAGGGTCAGCGAAGCGCCGATGCCCGCGAGAAGGCCGATCCACGCCGATCCCGTGACCGATGCCATTGCCGCCGCGAGGAAGGCGGCGACAAGCATCTTGCCCTCAAGGCCGATGTCGAAGATCCCCGCGCGTTCCGAGAAAAGACCGGCAAGGCAGGCCAGAAGAAGCGGCGTTGCCATGCGGACGGAGGAGTCGAGAACCTGAAGAAGTGTCAAGAGATCCATGTGATTACTCCGCCGCGGCAGGTTTGGCCGCGGGCTTGCGCCGCAGGCTGAGGAAGATCCGCTCAAGCGGCATTCGCACCATATTGTCGAGCGCCCCGGTGAACAGGATCACCAGCGCCTGAATGACGACGATCATCTCGCGCGGGATCGAGGTCCAGAGCGCGAGCTCGGCCCCGCCCTGATAGAGGAAGCCAAAGAGAAGCGCGGCAAGGAAAACGCCGAAAGGATGGCTGCGGCCCATCAGCGCCACGGCGATGCCGATAAAGCCCGCGCCTTCCACGGCGTTCAGCACAAGGCGCTCGGCCTCGCCCATGACGTTGTTGATCGCCATCATGCCAGCCAGCGCGCCGGAGATCAGCATCGAGACCATGATGATCTTGGTCGGGTTGATGCCGGCATACTTCGCGGCCGATTCTGAATGGCCGAAAGCGCGCAGTTCATAGCCAAGGCGGGTGCGCCAGATCAGAAGCCAGACCACCACACACGCGGCCACGGCCACGAAGAAGGTGATATTCGCCGGAGCACCGCGGAACATGATCGTATCTGCTGTCGAGAACATATCGCGGAACGAGGGCAGTTGGACCAGCTTGGGGAACTTGGAGGTTGCTGGTTCCATCATGCCCACGGGCTTGAGGACGTTGACGAGGAGATAGACCAAAAGCGCATTGGCGATGAAGTTGAACATGATCGTGGTAATCACGATATGGCTGCCGCGCTTGGCCTGAAGGAAAGCGGGGATCGCAGCCCATGCCGCGCCGAAAAGCGCAGCGCCGACCGAGGCGCCGATCAGCGCCAAAGACCAATGCGGCCACGGGATATAGAGACAGACAAGCGCCACGCCGAGGCCGCCGAGCATGGCCTGCCCCTCGCCACCGATGTTGAACATCCGCGCGTGGAAGGCCACGGCCACGGCAAGGCCCGTGAAGACAAAGTTGGTCGCGTAGTAAAGCGTATAGCCCCAGGCATAGGTCGAGCCGAGCGCGCCCTTGACCATCAGCTTGACGGCGGCCCAGGGGTCTTCACCAATGGCGAGGATGACGATGGCCGAGAAGATCGCGGCAAGGACCAGCGACACGAGCGGGATAAGGAAGATATCGGCCCACTTTGGCATCTTTTCCATTATGCGGCCTCCCCTGCCACGCCGGCCATCAAAAGGCCAAGCTCTTTGACGTTGGTCTTCTCCGGCAGGCGTTCGCCCATGATCCGGCCGTCGAACATGACAGCGATGCGATCCGACAGCGACATGATCTCGTCAAGCTCGACCGAGACGAGCAGGATCGCCTTGCCCTGATCGCGCAGGGCCACGATCTGTTTGTGGATGAACTCGATCGCGCCAATATCGACGCCGCGGGTCGGCTGGCCCACGAGAAGAAGGTCGGGATTGCGCTCGATCTCGCGGGCGACAACGATCTTCTGCTGATTGCCCCCCGAAAAGCTCTTGGCCTGTAGCATTGGATTGGGCGGGCGCACGTCGAACCGCTCCATCTTGTCGGCGGTATCGGCGCGGATCGCGGCGTTGTCCATGAAGAGGCGGTTCTTCTGGTATCTCGGGTCGTGATGATAGCCGAAGGCAATGTTCTCCCAAGCCATGAAGTCCATGATCAGGCCTTCGCGCTGCCGATCCTCGGGCACATGGGCGATACCGCGGTCGCGGCGGGTCTGGCCGTTGGAATGCCGCCCCGTGAGGTCGATCGACTGGCCGTTGATCTTGACCTCTCCGGTGCCGAACTCATAGCCGCCCAAAACTTCGAGAAGCTCGGACTGTCCATTGCCAGCGACCCCGGCGATGCCGAGGATCTCGCCTGCGCGGATGTTGAAGGACACGCCCTTCACCCGCTGCACGCCGCCACTATCGGTCACACTCAGGTTTTTGACCTCAAGAACCATTTCTCCCGGCTTGGCCGGCACTTTATCGACCTGCAACAAGACCTTGCGACCCACCATCAGCTCGGCCAGATGGGGCGGGCTTGTTTCGGCGGTCTTGACCGTCGCGGTCATCTCGCCCCTCCGCATGACGCTCACCGTGTCGGTGATTTCCATGATCTCGCGCAGCTTGTGGGTGATCAGGATGATCGTCTTGCCCTCTTCCTTGAGGCGGCCAAGGATACGAAACAGCTGATCGGCTTCGGCCGGCGTCAGAACGCCGGTCGGCTCGTCGAGGATCAGGATATCGGCCTGCCGGTAGAGCGCCTTGAGAATCTCGACCCGCTGCTGCATGCCCACGCCAATCTCTTCGATCACAGCGTCGGGATCGACGTTCAGCTCATATTCCTCGGCCAGCTGCTTGAGCTGGCTGCGGGCCTTGGCGAGCGAGGGGCGCAGCATGGCGCCGTCTTCGGCACCGAGCACCACGTTCTCGAGCACCGTGAAATTCTCGACGAGTTTGAAATGCTGGAACACCATGCCGATACCGGCGGCGATAGCATGTTGGCTGTCGGGGATTTCGGTCTTCTTGCCGTTGATAAAGATCTCACCCGAGTCGGCCTTGTAGAAACCGTAGAGGATCGACATGAGCGTTGATTTGCCCGCACCGTTTTCCCCGATGATCCCGTGGATCGTCCCCGGCATGACCAGGATGTTGATGTTTTTGTTGGCCTGAACAGGGCCGAAGGCTTTGGAAATACCTTTGAGTTCAATGGCGGGTGTGGTCACGCGTCAGGCTCCTGTCCCGGTAAAGCCGACCAGATGCGCAAGCTGACCGCCGTGCGCAAACCGGCCAAAGTATTGTCCCTGCATCATGGTCTTGCCGTCCTTGAGGAAATTGACCGTTGCCCGCGCATGGCCGTGATGTTCGGTAAAATCGGCCACCTCGGCGCTGGCGCCGGGCATCATCTGGCCAAACATCGCCACATAGGCGTCGAGGGCGTCAAAATCTTTCAGATGGCCGGGCGAATTGGGATCGACGTAGCTGAATTCCGGCGAAAGCGCCCGTTCCAGTTTTTCCCGCCGACTTTTGGGATCGCTATCCCCCCATGCGGAAAAGAAGACTTCCATCGCGTCGTCCATTCCGGTGCCCCCCAGCACAGTGTTGGAAAAAAGGGGCCGCGCCGATGGTTCAGCGCGGCCCCGAGGATTTGCCGTGGCCGACCTTAGAAGGTCAGAGCCGGGCAGCTTTCGTCGCTGGTGTAGTCGTGCACTGCAAGAGCGCCCGAAGCGATATCGGCAGCCGCCGCATCCACAGCCGCCTGCATTTCGGCGGAGATGAGCGAGGCGTTGTTCTCGTCGAGGGCATAGCCCACGCCGCCGTTGCCAACACCCATCACGTTGAAGCCGGTCTCAAGATCGGCGCCAGCCATGAAGGCTTCATAGACGGCGTTGTCCACGCGCTTGAGCATCGAGGTCAGAACCTTGCCCGGGTGCATGTAGTTCTGGTTGCTGTCCACGCCGATCGACAGGATGCCGTTGTCGGCAGCGGTCTGCAGGACACCAACACCGGTGCCACCGGCAGCCGCATAGACCACATCAGCGCCTTGGCTGATCTGTGCGAGGGTCAGTTCCGAGCCCTTCACCGGGTCGTTCCAGGCGGTGGGCGTGGTGCCGGTCATGTTGGCGATGACGGTGGCGTCGGGGTTCACAGCGAGAACGCCCTGAGCATAGCCGCAGCCGAACTTACGGATCAGCGGGATGTCCATCCCGCCGATGAAGCCGACGGTGCCCGAGGTCGAAGCCATCGCAGCCAGCATACCGACGAGGTAGGAGCCTTCATGCTCGTTGAAGACAACCGAGCGAACGTTCGGCTGGCCGACGACCATGTCGATGATCGCAAACTTGGTGTCCGGATAATCCGCAGCGACTTCCTCAAGCGCGGTGGCAAACGAGAAGCCAGCCATCACGATCGGGTTGTTGCCAGCTTCGGCAAAGCGGCGGAGCGCCTGCTCGCGCTGCGCATCGGACTGAAGCTCGACCTCGGCAAAGGTGCCGCCGGTCTCTTCGGCCCAACGCTGGGCGCCGTTGAAGGCCGCTTCGTTGAACGACTTGTCGAATTTGCCGCCAAGATCGAAAATTAGCGCGGGGTCGGCGAGAGCGGCACCTGCCGAAAGGGCGAGGGCGGCCGAAGCGCCGAGGAATTTCGTCATAAGGGTCATTTCATACTCCCAAATACATGTTGTTAACCTGGTCTGGCCAGTTGAGGCCCCAAGTTACTGACATCTCTCGTGTCAGAGTCAATTTAGCGCGTGAAGGTTCCTTGGGGTCAACTGAAATTTGTTCAGAAAAGCGCTGTTTTTTACCGATTGATAAAACTGATCGACAGATCAATCGCTACCGGCGGGGGACCGTCGGACCCGATTGGTTAGGAAATCAAACCACGCTCGATTCGCGAATCGGTGGAGGCCGCAGAGAGCCTAAAGCGCGCGGCTCAGAATGACCGCGTCAACAGTCGTTCCGTCGACCTTGCGATAGTAGCCGCGCCGGCGGGCAACCTCGGCAAATTGTGCCGAGCGATACAGCGAGAGCGCCGCGCCGTTGTCGGAGGCGACCTCTAGAAATGCGGTGGTCGCGCCGCGTGCTGCGGCTTTCGCGGCAAAGCCTTCAAGGGCCGCGCGCGCGCGGCCTTGGCGGCGGTGGCTGGGGTGGGTTGCGAGGGTCAGGATTTCTGCCTCGTCCAAGACAACCCGCGCCAACACAAAGGCCTCCGCATCGCCCTCCACAAAAACCGCAGGATCGGCAAGAAGGCTGCGAAACTCCTCGGCGCTCCAGCTTCGGGTGTCCTTGAAGGCAAGGGCGTGAGTCTCGGCAAGCGCCTCGGCTAGGTCGGTCACGGCAGGATCACGGGCGGCGCGTCGCGCGACGGCGCGGCATCGGCGGCGCGGACATAGAGAGGAGCGGGGCGGGCTTCCTCGGTCTCGAACCGCCCAGCCGCGATGCGGGCCATTTGGGCGATCATCTTGTGAGCGGGCGGCGGCGAGAGCGCTGCTGTGGGGCGGGGATCGTCTGGGCCAAGGAGCAGCGGCGCCTCAGGTCCACCCTCGGCCAGGCTCTGGGCATAGGCCTGATCGCGAGGCGCGGGGATCAGCACCGTCACGGGGCGGGCATGGCCGAAGGCTGCGGCCTCGAAATTGCTCACGCCCACCGCCGGGATGCCAAGGCCAAGCGCAAGCCCCCGCGCGGCGGCAACAGAGATGCGGATGCCGGTGAAATTGCCGGGGCCAGTGCCAACGCCGATGGCGTCGAGGTCTGCCCATGTCAGCCCTTGCGCGGCCAGAACCTCTTCCAGCATCGGCATCAGGTGTTCGGCCTGCCCGCGCGCCATCTCGTCGACGCGCACCTCAATCTTGCCCGCGCATAGCAAAGCGGCGGCGCAATGCGCCGCCGATGTGTCAAACGCCAGAATGGTCGGATCAGGCCGCAACCGGCCGGACCTCGGTCACTTCGGGGATGTAATGACGCAGGAGGTTCTCGATACCCATTTTCAGCGTCAGGGTCGACGAAGGGCAACCCGCGCAGGCGCCCTGCATGTGCAGGTAGACGATGCCGCGATCAAAGCCGTGGAAGGTGATGTCGCCACCGTCTTGCGCCACAGCGGGGCGGACGCGCGTATCGAGAAGTTCTTTGATCTGGTTGACGATCTCCGAATCCTCGCCGCTATGCTCGGCATGGCCGCCCTCACCTGCACCGCCTTCAAGCACGGGCTGGCCGGATTGATAGTGCTCCATGATCGCGCCGAGGATCGAGGGCTTGATATGATCCCACTCGACCTCTTCGGATTTCGTCACGGTGACGAAATCATTGCCGAGGAACACGCCGGTCACGCCGGAGTTCGCGAATATCCGCACCGCGAGCGGCGAAGCGCTGGCGGCTTCCACCGACGGAAAATCCGCAGTGCCCATCTCCAGCACGGTCTGGCCGGGCAGGAATTTGAGCGTCGCAGGGTTCGGCGTGGATTCGGTCTGGATAAACATGAGAGCCAACCTTTTTTGTCAGGTTTTAGATATGCGCTCGGAGGCGAGCCCCGTCAAGGTTTGGAACGATTCTAAATCGAAATCAGGTGATCGACTCGAGCCGTTCTTTCGACATTTCGCCGGGAACGAGGGTGATCGGGATCGGGAGGTTGCCCGATTGACGGGTGAGCTGGGTCACCAGCGGACCGGGGCCCTTGTTATCCGTACCGGCCCCAAGGACCAGAACGCCGATCTCGGAATCTTCGCGGATCTGGGCTAGGATTTCGGGCACAGGCTCGCCCTCGCGGATGACCAGCTCGGGGTCGATCCCCTGCTTGTCGCGCATCCACTTGGCAAAGACCTCAAAGTGCGCGTGGATACGTTCCCGCGCCTCTTCGCGCATGATCTCGCCCACGCCGATCCAATGGTTGAACTCGTCAGGCGGGATGATCGAGAGGATTTCGACGCCCCCTCCGGTCTTGGCGGCCCGCATCGCGGCAAAGCGCATGGCGTTGAGGCATTCGCGGCTGTCATCGAGCACGACCAGAAACTTACGCATAGTGATCTCCTCTTCGGAGGCGATATTGGCCGAAGCCTGTGAGGCTGGCAACGGAAGATAGCTGCGCGATTTTCCCGCAGGCGCTGCGCCGCCGGATCATTTGCCCGAGTGCGCCCAGTCCCAATAGAGCTCGCGCACCTTCCGCGTAATCGGGCCAACCTGATACTGGCGGTCGTCGAAGGCCACGACAGGCGTGACCTTGGAATAGTTGCCGCTGAGGAAGACCTCGTCGGCATTGCGGAAATCGTCATAGGTCAGCACGGCTTCGCGCACGGCCATGCCTTCGCCCGCGAGGT
>JBFEXG010000169.1:0-5487 GCA_041546005.1 Paracoccaceae bacterium | reverse complement strand
GGGCGGCCTTTCTTTAGCTGCGAGACCTCGGCCAGAATGTCCGGGTTCTCCGCAAAGCTAAGGCTCGGTAGGCCCTTGCCATCCTTCTTGATCTTTTGATCCGAGCGCGAAGCCACGCGCCAGTCGGCCACCGCCGCCGCCATCACCGCCGCCTCCGCCGGAAGCGCGGCCATCACCGCAGCGTGCATCTCTTGCGCCGTCTCGACCCGCACGGCGCGCACACCCGCAGGCGCAGGCACAGTCGCGGGGCCGGTGACAAAGGTCACGTCCGCCCCAAGCTGCACCAGTGCCGCGGCAATCGCCGCGCCCTGCGCGCCCGACGAGCGATTGGCGATATAGCGCACAGGATCAATCGGCTCATGTGTCGGCCCCGAGGTCACCAGAACGTGCCGCCCCTTGAGCGGCCCCTCGGCCAAGACCTTTTCAATCGCGGCGACGATCTCCAGAGGCTCTGCCATCCGCCCCGGCCCGTATTCGCCGCAGGCCATGTCGCCCTCGTTGGGGCCAACGAAGAGGATGCCGTCGTCCTTGAGCCGCGCGATGTTGCGCTGGGTCGCCGCATGGGTCCACATCCGCACGTTCATCGCCGGAGCGATCAGAACGCGCTTGTCGGTCGCCAAGAGGAGCGTCGAGGCCAGATCATCCGCCTGCCCGCCCGCCATCTTGGCCATCAGGTCGGCAGTCGCCGGCGCCACAACGATCAGATCGGCGGCACGGCTCAGCTCGATATGGCCCATCTCCGCCTCGGCGGTGAGGTCCAAGAGATGCTCATGCACCTTCACCCCCGCCAGCGCCGAGACCGACAGGGGCGTGACGAAAGCCGCGCCACCCTTGGTCAGAACCGGCGTGACCCGACAGCCCCGCTCGCGCAGGCGGCGGATCAGGTCGAGCGATTTATAGGCGGCAATGCCGCCCGAAATGATCAGCAGGATATGTTTGCCACTCAGCATGATCGGCCCTCTGGGTTCGCCCTCGAAACTAGGGGCAATATGCCCCCGAGACCAGCCCCGAGATAAGCAAGGCCGCTTGTCATTCGGCACAATGCTTTGGATAGTCAGCAAGGACCTGAAAGGAGCGCCCATGGGCCTTGGCAAACTCACACTCGTTCTGGGCGGCGCAGCCTCGGGCAAATCGGCCCGTGCCGAGGCGCTCATTGTGGCGAGCGGGCTTTCGCGGGTCTATGTCGCCACGGCGCAGGCCTTTGACGACGAGATGGAAGACAAGATCCTCCGCCATCAGGAAATGCGCGGGCCCGATTGGCGTACGGTGGAAGAGCCGCTTGATATCGCGGCCGCCCTTGAAGGCGTGCGCGAAGGCGAGGCGGTGCTTCTTGATTGCGTGACGCTGTGGCTGTCGAACCACCTTCTCGAAGGGAGCGACCTTGAGGCCGAGACCGACAAGCTTCTCGACGCCCTTGACGCCTGCCCCGCGCCTGTCGTGGTCGTCTCGAATGAGGCAGGCATGGGCGTTGTGCCCGACACATCGCTCGGCCGCCGCTTCCGCAATGCCCAAGGGCGGCTTAACCAAGAGCTGGCAGCAAAGGCCGATCTTGTGATGGCGGTGATGGCGGGCCTGCCGATGGTGCTCAAAGGGCGGCTGCCGGAATGACCCGCTTTTGGTGGGTGCGCCATGGGCCAACGCATGAAAAGGCCTTTGTCGGCTGGCGCGATGTGCCCGCCGATCTGTCGGACACCGCCCGCCTCGCCCGCCTCGATGCGCATCTGCCGAAAGGCGCTCTGATTATCTCGTCCGACCTCGTCCGTGCCTCCGCCACCGCCGCTGCGCTGGCTGACGGGCGCGAGGTGCTGCCGCCTGATCCCCTGATCCGCGAGTTCAACTTCGGCCTTTGGGACGGGCTCCACTGGTCCGAGGCCGCCGCTCGGGATCCCGAGCTGACCCGCGCTTACTGGGAAACCCCCGGAGATATTTGCCCGCCCGAAGGCGAAAGCTGGAACGCTGCTGCTGCGCGGGTAGATGGCTTTGAAGCTCGGATGTTGGGCGCGCACAAAGATCGAGATATCGTCGTCGTGGCCCATTTCGGCGTTATCCTGACCCGCATCCAGAGGGCCACTGGCTCGACCAGCGCTGAGGCACTCGCCCATCGGATTGAGCCGCTCTCGGTCACCTGCGTCGAGTTTTCTGGGACAGATGCGCGCGTTCTCGAGATCGGGACTTGCCCCTAGAATTCTGCCTTGGCAAATCTTGCCAAACCGCAGGAGAACCACATGACCTATGATCTGTATATCGGCGATCCGAGCTTTTCGAGCTGGTCGCTGCGTGGTTGGTTGATGTTTGAAAAGTTCGGGATCGCCTACAAGTCTCATATGGTGGGGATCTATGATGGGACCATGAAGGCGGCTCTCGCCGATCTGGCCCCCGCCCGCCTCATGCCGCTGATGCGCACGCCGGATGGCGTTCTAGTGGGCGACACGTTGGCGATGGCTGAAACCCTTGCAGAGCGGCACCCTGACAAGGGCCTCTGGCCCGCCGATCCCGCCGCTCGCGGGCTTGCCCGCTGGATGGTGGCCGAGATGCACTCAGGCCTCGGCGCATTGCGCTCGGCCTGCCCGATGCAGTTGTTGCATGTCTATGAGGGGCTGCCGCTGACCGATGGGCTTCTGGCGGATCTGGCCCGCGTGGAAGAGCTTTGGGGCATGGCCCGCAGCCGCCATGGAGCAGGGGGTCCGTGGCTCTTTGGCGCCTATTCCATCGCCGATGCCTTCTATGCCCCCGTCGCCGCACGGATCGCGGGTTATGATCTCAAGGTCGGCCAAGTGGCCGCCGATTACGTCGCCCAGACCCTTGCCGACCCCGAGTTCCGCCGCTGGCGGGCGATGGGCCTTGAGCGCAGCTATGATCCTGTTCCCTATGCGATGGACCTACCGCACCGGCCCTGGCCCGTCGCCTAGGGATTAATCTTCCGTAAACCATCGCGCCGTTAACCCTTTCCCAACTGGGAAAGGGATCGTGCGTGGGAGCAATCGCCTATACCGTGGCGTTCGAAGGCGTCGAGGCGCGGACTGTCGAGGTCCAGTGCGCGGTTTCGCCCGGCCTACCGGCCTTTGCCATCGTCGGCCTGCCCGACAAGGCGGTATCGGAGGCGCGCGAGCGGGTGCGCGCCGCCCTCTCGGCGCTGGCCATCGCCCTTCCCCCCAAGCGCATCACCATCAACCTCTCGCCCGCCGACCTGCCCAAAGAGGGCTCGCATTTCGATCTACCAATCGCGCTGGCCCTGCTTGGCGCCCTCGAGATCGTGCCAAAGGACGAGCTTGATTCCCTTGTCTCGATTGGGGAGCTGTCACTCGAGGGCGAACTTGTCCCTGTGGTCGGCGCTCTCCCCGCCGCCATGGCCGCCGCGACCGACCAGCGCGGCCTCATCTGCCCCAAGGCCTGCGGCGGCGAGGCGGCTTGGGTCGCCTCGGCCACCGTCACCGCCGCCCGCTCGCTTGGCGAGGTGATCCGCCACCTGACAGGCCAGCATCCCCTGCCGCCATCCGAGCCCGGAGAGATTTCTGCCGCCACCTCCCATCGCGATCTGCGCGATGTGAAAGGGCAGGAACGCGCCAAACGCGCGCTCGAGATCGCCGCCGCCGGGCGGCATCACATGATGTTGATCGGCGCGCCGGGTTCAGGCAAATCCATGCTTGCGGCGCGCCTGCCCGGCATCTTGCCGCCGCTTTCCCCCACCGAAGCGCTCGAAACCTCGATGATCCACTCTCTCGCTGGCCTTCTGACTGATGGCGGGATCAGCCGCCAGCGCCCCTTCCGCGAGCCGCATCACACCGCCTCGATGGCGGCGATCATCGGCGGCGGGCGCGGCGCCAAACCGGGCGAGATCAGCCTTGCGCACAATGGCGTTCTCTTCCTCGATGAATTGCCCGAATTTACCCGCCCCGTGCTTGAAACCCTGCGCCAGCCCATTGAAACCGGAGAGGTCGTCGTGGCGCGTGCGAACGCCCATGTGCGTTATCCCTGCAAATTCCTTCTCGTCGCCGCCGCCAACCCTTGCCGCTGCGGGCACATGGCCGACCCAGCCCGCGCCTGCGCCCGCGTTCCCCAATGCGGCGAGGATTACCTCGGCCGCATCTCGGGGCCGCTGATGGACCGGCTCGACCTTCGGATCGAGGTCCCCCCCGTGGCCTTCACAGACCTCGACCTGCCCCCTTCTGGCGACAGCTCAGCAACTGTCGCTGCGCGTGTGGCCGTTGCGAGAAATGTTCAGGGGCACCGATACGGACAGATCGAAGGCGTTGTCACCAACTCCGATATCGAGGGCGCGATGCTGGAAGACGTTGCCACGCCCGATACCGAAGGACGCGAACTCCTTCTCAGGATCGCCGAGAAGTTCGGCCTTTCGGCGCGCGGATATCATCGCGTTCTGCGGGTGGCACGCACAATAGCCGACCTTGACGGATCGGCCGATGTGCGCCGCCCTCACGTGGCCGAGGCCGCAAGCTATCGCATCGCTTTTTCAAAAGTTTCCTGAACCCAGCCGCCCGCCTGTTTCAATGCCTCCGCGGCTTCGGGAACAAATCCAAAAGCCAGCTGCCAGACGTGCTGTGCTCCGTCCCAAACATCAAGCCGAACCTCGCCTCCAGCCGCTTCAAGCTTGGCCGCCATGCGCCGCGCATCGTCGAGCAAGATTTCCTGATCGCCCACCTGAATCATTGCTGGCGGTGGATTCTTGAAGGTGGCGAAGTGCGGGGATGCGCGGTGATCGGTCGGGTCGGCCCCGGCAAGATAGCTGGCCGCCGAGGCGGCCGTGCGGCTCGCTGGCAGCATCGCATCGCGCCGTGCGTTGGTGCGGACGGTTTGGCCCGAATGGGTGAGATCGGTCCAGGGCGAGAAAGCCAAGACACCCGCCGGCGTTTCCCCTTGGGACAGAACGTGCGCGAGAAGCGCGAGCGCAAGGCCGCCGCCGGCACTGTCGCCGGCCAAAACGATCTGCGAGGCCTCAAAGCCCTGCCCGCGCAAATCAATCCATGCGGCCACTGCATCGTCGAACGCCGCCGGAAACGGTGCCTCGAGGACGAGGCGGTAGTCCTGCGCGATCACCTCACAGCCCGCATCGCGCGCCAACTGCGCGAGCATCGGCCCATGGGTCTTGGACGAACCCGAGAAATAGGCGCCGCCGTGGAAATAGAGGATTACGCGATCCTGCCGAAGGCCCGCGGCACCGATCCTTTGGCCGGACCGGCCTCCGACGCGAATCTCGTGCCGGATGGTTCCTTTAGGATAACGCCCGCTGAGCGCCGCAGCGAGGTCAAGAAGTTTGCGGCTCGTTTCGCCCCGACGCATATAGGCGAGGATCGGCCAGATCGTCGCACGCGCCACAAGGCCATAGACCCGCAGGCGCCGCGAAGGCATCAGGCCCGCCGTTTTTCTATGGCGAGCCAGATCTTCTCGGCCACGTTCGTGCCTTCGAACCGCTCGAGTTCCTGAATGCCGGTCGGCGAGGTCACGTTGATCTCGGTCAGCCAGTCGCCG
>JBFEXG010000186.1:0-4943 GCA_041546005.1 Paracoccaceae bacterium | reverse complement strand
GCGTGTTCCTGAAGGCGTGAGCGACACCGCGCCGCTCCTCATTGTCGAAGATGTCCAAACCGCCCTCGACGCCTTGGGCCGCGCCGCCCGTTCCCGTTCGACGGCCAAGATTGTTGGTGTCACCGGATCAGTCGGCAAGACCTCGACCAAGGAGATGCTGCGCGCGGTCCTGTCGGGGCAGGGGCGCACCCATGCAGCCGAGGCGAGCTATAACAACCACTGGGGCGTGCCGCTGACGCTTGCGCGGATGCCTGCGGAGACCGAGTTTGCCGTGATCGAGATCGGCATGAACCACCCCGGCGAGATCGCGCCACTCTCCAAGATCGCGCGTCCTCATGTGGCAATGATCACCACCGTCGCCGCTGCGCATTTGGCCGCGTTCGACTCGATCGAAGCTATCGCCCGCGAGAAGGCGTCGATCTTCGAGGGGCTCGAGCCCGGTGGCACGGCTGTCATTAACGTCGATCTGAAGGTGACGCCGATCCTGCGCTCCGCTGCCGAGGTGCAAAAGGCGCGTATCGTGGGTTTCGGCCAGGGTGAGGGGGCGGAGTATCGGATCAGCGACCTAGCCATTCATCCCGGTGTGACCGTGGCACGAGCGAAAGCAGCAGGGCAGCCGGTCCTTCTCAAGGTCGCTACCGAAGGGCGGCATTTTGCGACGAATGCGATGGGCGTTCTGGCGGTTGTCGAGGCGCTGGGCCTCGATTTGGCACAGGCGCTTCTTGATCTCGCGGCATGGGAGCCCCCCGCAGGACGCGGCACCCGCGAGGAGATCACCCTCGATCCGGCACATCAGGGCGAATACCTCGAGCTGATCGACGACGCGTTCAACGCCAATCCAACCTCGATGACCGCCGCGCTCGAGGTTCTGGCCGCCAGCCAGCCGCGCGACGGTGTCGGCCGACTGGTCAAAGGCCGCCGGATCGCCATCCTTGGCGATATGCTGGAGCTTGGCCCGACCGAGACCGAGCTTCATTCCGCCCTCGCCAATGACCCGTCAATGCCGTCTGTGACGGTGGTGCATTGTGTCGGGCCGCGGATGCGGGCGCTTTACGAGGCGCTCCCCGAGGCCTCGCGCGGGCGTTGGGTCGAGAGCGTGCAAGACATACTTCCCGAAGTGCACCGCTGCGTCGATGCTGGCGATGTGGTCTTGGTGAAGGGCTCCAAAGGCAGCAAGGTCAGCCTTGTCGTTGACGTTCTGCGCAAATTGGGGCAACGCAGACCGAACCCAGATACCGAGACCTGATCCTATGCTTTACTGGCTCACAGCCCTCTCCGATGGCGGCGACCTCTTCAACCTCTTCCGCTACATCACCTTCCGGGCGGGGGGCTCGTTCCTGACGGCGCTGCTCTTCGGCTTCATGTTCGGGCGTCCGCTGATCAACGTCCTGCGCCGCAAGCAGGGCAAGGGCCAGCCGATCCGCACGGACGGGCCTGAGGGGCATTTCGTCAAGGCAGGGACGCCGACCATGGGAGGCCTTCTGATCATCGCCGCGCTGTCTTTTGCCACGCTCCTCTGGGCGCGGCTCGACAATCAGTATGTCTGGATGGTCCTTTTCGTGACCCTCTCTTTCGCCGCCATCGGCTTTGCCGACGACTATGCGAAGGTTCGCAAGCAAACGACCGCGGGGGTTTCGGGCAAGATCCGGATGCTTCTGGGGCTTCTGGTGGCGGCGGTCGCGGCTTATTGGGGCGCGAGCCTGCATCCCGAGGGGCTGACCAACCAGCTCGCCTTGCCGATCTTCAAGGACACGCTCGTCAATCTTGGTGTGTTGTTTGTTCCTTTCGCGGTGATCGTGATTGTCGGTGCGGCGAATGCAGTGAACCTCACCGATGGCCTCGATGGCCTCGCGATCATGCCGGTGATGATCGCGGCGGGGACCTTCGGGGTGATCGCCTATGCGGTGGGTCGGGTCGACTTTACCGAATATCTCGATGTGCACTACGTCCCCGATACCGGCGAGATCCTGATCTTCTGCGCGGCTCTGATTGGCGGCGGCCTCGGTTTCCTTTGGTACAACGCGCCACCGGCGGCGGTGTTTATGGGCGATACCGGCAGCCTTGCGCTTGGCGGTGCTCTGGGCGCGATTGTGGTGGCGACGAAGCACGAAATCGTGCTGGCGATTGTTGGCGGGCTTTTCGTCGTCGAGGCGCTGAGCGTGATCATTCAGGTCCTCTATTTCAAGCGCACTGGTAAACGGGTGTTCCTCATGGCGCCGATCCACCATCACTATGAAAAGAAGGGTTGGTCGGAGCCGCAGATCGTGATCCGGTTCTGGATCATCTCGCTCATTCTGGCGATGGTTGGTTTGGCGACCCTTAAGGTGCGCTAGGCGAGGGGCCAGCCCCTCGCGCTCCCCGGAGTATTTGAGGCCAAAAGAATTGGGCCTTGTCCCTGCGGGGCGGGGCGCGGCAGGATCGCATGAAGTGCGGAGGCGGGGATGATTCCGGTCAGAGGCTTTGAAAATCGGAAGGTTGCGGTGCTGGGGCTTGGGCGCTCGGGCAAGGCGACCGTGGCCGCTCTGGAGGCGGGCGGAGCCGAGGTGATTGCCTGGGACGACGGGGTTCAGGCGCGCGAAGCGGCAGAGGCTGCCGGGATCGCGTTGAAGGATCTGTCGCGTCACGGGGCGCTCGAGGGCGTGGCCATGCTCATCACATCGCCGGGAATACCGCATCTTTATCCCGCGCCGCATCCCGCGATTGCCGCCGCTTGGGAGGCGGGCGTGCCGGTTGACAACGACATTGGCCTCTTTTTCCGGTCGTTCGGCGGGTACGAGTGGGACGATTTCGAGGTCACGCCGCGTGTGATCGCGGTGACGGGATCGAATGGCAAATCGACGACCTCGGCGCTCATTCATCACATTCTGACAGAAGCCGGACGGCCGACGCAGCTGGCCGGCAATATCGGGCGGGGCGTTCTGGACTTGGCGCCTGCGCGAGATGGCGAGGTGGTGGTCTTGGAATTGTCGTCCTACCAGACAGAGCTTGCGCGGTCGCTGACGCCGGATGTGGCGGTTTTGACGAATATCTCGCCGGATCATTTGGATCGGCACGCGGGCCTCGGCGGCTATTTCGCAGCCAAGCGTCGGTTATTTGCAGAGGGCGGGCCGGATCGGGCGGTGATTGGGGTTGATGAGAACGAAGGGCGTTTTCTAGCAAACCAGATGGCCGAGGGGATGGGCGATGATCGCGTGATCCGTGTCTCCTCGGGGCAGAAGCTCGGTGGCGAGGGCTGGAATGTCTTTGCGCGCAAGGGGTTTCTTGCGGAAACACGCAAGGGGCGGCAGGTGGCGTCGATCGATCTGCGGGCCGTCGCGGGGCTACCCGGTGAACATAACCACCAAAATGCCTGCGCGGCCTATGCGGCCTGCCGCACGCTCGGGATCGGGCCGAAGGCGATCGAGGCGGCGTTTGCGAGCTTTCCGGGTCTGCCGCACCGGAGCCAGCTGATCGCCGAGGCGGGCGGGGTGCGCTATGTGAATGACAGCAAAGCCACCAACGTTGATAGCGCCGCCAAGGCGCTGGCCGCTTTCGACAAGATCCGCTGGATTTGCGGGGGCCTCCAGAAAGAGGGCGGGCTTGGTGGCCTCGTCCCGCATCTGGGCCATGTGGCCAAGGCCTATGTGATCGGCCGCGAGGCCGCCGATTTCGCGCGGCAGTTGCCGGGGATCGAGGCGGAGGTGTGCGGCACGATGGAGGTGGCCGTGGCAAAGGCCATGGGTGAGGCACAGGCGGGCGAAGTTGTGCTATTGGCTCCGGCCTGCGCCAGCTTTGACCAGTATGA
This sequence comes from Paracoccaceae bacterium, assembly GCA_041546005.1. Classification (GTDB taxonomy): domain Bacteria; phylum Pseudomonadota; class Alphaproteobacteria; order Rhodobacterales; family Rhodobacteraceae; genus RFZI01. The sequence goes on along the minus strand of JBFEXG010000186.1, from coordinate 1,159 downwards.
CAATTTCGAGCAGCGCGGCGAGGATTTCGCGGCGCGGGTTCGGGCGGCGCTCGGCTAGGCCCTCGCGCGGATCGACGCACCTGCGACGAAGGCCGAGGACCAGGCCCATTGGAAATTGTAACCGCCAAGCCAACCGGTCACATCCACACATTCGCCAATGAAATAAAGGCCAGGAACAGCGCGGGCCATCATCGTGGCCGAATCCAGATCGCGTGTGTCGATGCCGCCCACGGTGACTTCGGCGGTGCGGTAGCCTTCGGTGCCCGAGGGCTTGAGCCGCCACTGGCGCAGGGCGTCGACTAGATCGGAAATCCGCTTGTCCGACCATTCAGCGGCGTTGCCCGATAGGTCCATCTCGCCAGACATATGGTCAATGACGCGGGCGGGGAAGGATTGGGCGAGGATCGTCGTCATGTTTTTGCGCGGGGCGTCGCGGCGGGCGGCTTTGAGGCGCTCGGCAAGGTCGAGCGCGGGGGTCAGGTCGACCGTGATCTCCTCGCCTTCGTGCCAGTAGGACGAGACTTGCAGGGTTGCCGGGCCGGAGAGGCCACGGTGGGTGAAGAGCATGGCCTCGTCGAAGGCGGGGCCTTTGGCAGCGGCCATGCGCACGGGTAGGGCGACACCGGCGAGGGGGCGGAAGCGCTCGCCTTCGAAGGTGAAGGGGACAAGGCCCGGGCGTGTCTCGGTCACGCGCAGGCCGAAGTCGGCGGCGATGCGATAGGCGAGGCCCGTGGCCCCCATCTTGGGGATCGACTTGCCGCCGGTGGCGACGACGAGGTTGCGGGCGGTGATCCGGTGCTCGCGCCCGTCGCGGCGCAGGATCACGCGGAAGGCGTTGCCATCGTGGGCGATCGCGCCGATCTCGGTCTCGAGCCAGAGGTCGGCGCCCGCCTTGGCCGTCTCGGCGCGCAGCATGGCGACGATCTCTTTGGCGGAGCCGTCGCAGAAAAGCTGACCCAAGGTTTTCTCGTGCCAGCGGATGCCGTGGCGCTCGATCAGGGCGATGAAATCCTGCGGGGTATAGCGCGAGAGGGCCGATTTGTGGAAATGCCGGTTGGCGGAGAGGAAGTTGGCGAAGGTCAGGTCGCGGTTGGTGAAATTGCAGCGCCCGCCGCCGGAAATGCGGATCTTTTCGCCCGGCGCACGGGCGTGATCGACG
>JBFEXG010000049.1:0-11672 GCA_041546005.1 Paracoccaceae bacterium | reverse complement strand
CGGGAAACCGCGCGGCGCCATGCGGCCGGTGCCGGCGCGTTTGCCTTCCCATTCGGCCAGATCGGTCTCGGTGCGGGTCCGGCCGGCGGGATCAAGCCAGCTCAGGCCATCGGCGAAGGTAAAGGTCGTTGCATCAGAAAGGCCGCCGTCCTTGTATTTCTGCAGGCGCACGCCCTTGCCGCGGGTCATCTCGGGCAGCTCATCAAGCGGGAAGACAAGAACCTTGCGGTTCTCGCCCACCACTGCGATGTGATCGCCAGCGATGCGGCGGGCGACGCGGGTCTGGACCCCGTCCTTGACGTTGAGGACCACTTTGCCAGCGCGTGTCTGGGCGATCACCTCGTCCTCTGGCACCACGAAGCCATCGCCTTCGGAGGAGGCGACCAAGAGCTTGCCACCGGGATTGTAGATCAGGATATCGACGATATCGCTATCGTTCGGCAGGTCGATCATCAGGCGCAGGGGCTCGCCCATGCCGCGCCCGCCAGGGAGGTTTGCGGCACCCACAGTATAGAAACGGCCATTCTGACCGACGACGATCAGCTTGTCGGTCGTCTCGGCGTGGAACAGGAAGCGGCCTTCGTCGCCGTCCTTGAACTTGACCTCGGCATCAAGGGGCTGGTGGCCTTTCATCGCCCGGATCCAGCCCATTTTCGAGCAGATTACAGTGACCGGCTCGCGCTCGATCATTGCCTCGAAGGGCACCTCTTCGATCTCGCCCCCTTCGGCGAAGGTCGAGCGACGGGCGCCGCCGGGGCTGTCTTTGCCGAACTGCTTGCGGGTTTCGCGGAGTTGGTCGGAAATCTTGACCCACTGGAGGCTTTCGCTTGCCAGAAGATCGTCAAGCGCGGCGCGTTCTTCCATCAGCGCATCGCGCTCGCGGACAAGCTCGATCTCTTCGAGGCGGCGCAAGCTGCGCAGGCGCATGTTGAGGATCGCCTCGGCCTGCACCTCCGTCAGCTCGCCCTCGCCCGTGGCAGGCAGCGGCGAGACATAGTCGCGCTCTGATGTGGCGCGGGCGCGTTTGGCCGACCAATCCTCGGCCATGAGCGCGACCTTGGGATCATCGTCATAGCGGATAATGTCGATCACACGATCAAGGTTGAGGAAGGCGATGATCAGGCCTTCGAGAACCTCGAGCCGATGGTCGATCTTCTCCATCCGGTGGCGGCTGCGCCGTTGCAACACGTCGCGGCGGTGATCGAGGAAGGCGCGCAGCACCTCTTTCATCGAACAGACCTTGGGCGTGAGCCCGTCGATCAGCACGTTCATGTTGAGGCTGAAGCGAATTTCCAGATCGGAATTTCGGAACAGCATCCCCATGAGCATATCCGGCTCGACCGTCCGCGCCCGCGGCTCAAGAACGATCCGCACATCATCGGCGCTCTCGTCGCGCACATCGGCGAGAAGCGGGACCTTCTTTGTCTGGATGACCTCGGCCAGCTTCTCGATCAGCTTCGATTTCTGGACCTGATAGGGGATCTCGGTGACGACGATCTGCCATTGGCCACGGCCGAGATCCTCGATCTCCCACCGCGCCCGCAGGCGGAAGGCGCCGCGCCCCGTCCGATAGGCCTCGGCGATATTCTCGCGTGGCTCGACGATCACGCCACCGGTCGGGAAATCGGGGCCGGGAACGTATTCGAGAAGGGTCTCGTCACGGGCGTTGGGCGCCTTGATCAGATGCAAGCAGGCGTCGATCAACTCGTGCAGATTATGCGGCGGGATATTGGTCGCCATACCGACCGCGATGCCGCTTGATCCATTCGCCAGAAGATTGGGGAACGCCGCAGGCAAAACGATCGGCTCTTCAAGCGTGCCGTCATAGTTGGGGCGGAAATCGACGGCGTTCTCGGCAAGGCCCTCCATCAGGGCCTCGGCGGCGGCGGTCATCCGCGCCTCTGTATAACGGCTGGCGGCGGGGTTATCGCCGTCGATATTGCCGAAGTTGCCTTGGCCGTCGACCAGCGGATAACGGACGTTGAAATCCTGCGCGAGGCGGGCCATCGCGTCATAGATCGCGGCGTCGCCGTGTGGGTGATAGTTGCCCATCACGTCGCCGGAAATCTTGGCCGATTTGCGGAAGCCGCCGGTGGGCGAAAGCTTCAACTCGCGCATCGCATAGAGGATGCGGCGGTGGACTGGTTTCAATCCATCACGCGCATCAGGGAGCGCACGGTGCATGATGGTCGACAACGCATAGGTGAGATAGCGCTCGCCGATCGCGCGGCGCAGCGTTTCTGTAAACTCGGATTGGCCGATATTGTTGTCGTCAGTCACGTCGGTCATGGATGTTGTGTAGCGGCCCCGATTGGGGGCGTAAAGGCGGGAAGGCACACGCGGGAGACAAGTTTTTGACCCGCCTCGAAATTCAGGTAAAGAAGGCAGGTCCCCGCCCTCTCAGGACGCCACGGAATACAATGTTCGGAACGCGCAGCTATATTATCGTCACCTTCGCCTTCCTCTTCTGGCTCTACTATGTGGCGTCGGGTGGCGGCGCGTTCGAGCCGGAGGAATGGCCCGAGGTGCCCGTGGCGCGTGTTGAACCAGCGCCGGAGCCGGAACCCCAACCAGAGCCCGAACCGGTGATCGCAGAAGAGATTGCCCCCGCCTCGCCCGAGCCAGAACCTGTGCCCGCAGTCGATGACGCCGCCATTCTCGACGCGCTCGCCGAGGCCGCGCCTGCGCCTGACCTTTCCGGCGCGGGGCTTGAGAACGCATTTTCATTTACCGAGCCTGTGGCCCCCATCGAAATCGCGCCCGAAGCGATCATCGCAGCGCCCGACCCCGCCATAGAGCTCGTGCGCATCACCGGGAGCCGCGTGAATATCCGCTCGGGCCCCGGCACCGAGAACGGCGTGGTGACAACGCTTGACGGCGGCGAAATGGTCGAGGTCTTGTCGCGGGCCGAGAACGGCTGGGTCGAGGTTCGCCTGCCCGAAGGCCTTGGCATCGGCTGGGTTTCCGGCACGCTGGTCGAGCCTGTGGCGCAATAGGGCTTGCAGGCTTCGACCCCAAAGATCACAACCGCGCCATGACACAGAAATCCGTCCTTATCACCGGTTGTTCCTCGGGCATTGGCTATGACGCCGCCCTCGGCCTGCGCGAGCGCGGCTGGCGGGTTTTCGCCTCTTGCCGGCAAGAGCAGGATTGCGAGCGCCTGCGCGACCTTGGCTTTGACAGCCCGCGCATTGACTATACCAACGCCGCCTCGATCCGATCGGGCCTTGATGAGGTTCTGGCGGCCACCGGCGGCACGCTCGACGCCCTCTTCAACAACGGTGCCTTCGCCTGCCCCGGCTTGGTCGAAGACCTGCCGACCGATGCCCTTCGGGCGATTTTCGAGACGAATTTCTTTGGCTGGCACGAGCTGACCCGCGCGGTGATCCCCGTGATGAGGGCCCAAGGCCACGGGCGGATCGTGAATAACTCCTCGGTCCTTGGCCTCGTCGGCATGAAATGGCGCGGGGCCTATGTCTCGACCAAGTTTGCGCTTGAGGGGCTCACCGATGTTCTGCGGCTCGAGATGCGGAAAGGCGGGATCGACGTGATCCTGATCGAGCCGGGGCCGATCACCTCGAAAATCCGCGAAAACGCCATCGCCCATTTCGAGCGCTGGATCGACTGGGAAAACTCGGCCCGACGCGATCACTACGCGGCGCTGCACGGGCGGCTTTATACCGAGGGCGGACCCGACAAGTTCGAGCTTCCGGCGCGGGCCGTGACCGACAAGTTGATCCATGCGCTGGAATCGCCACGCCCCCGCGCCCGCTATTACGTTACCACGCCCACCTATTTCGCTGGCCTCGGCCGGCGCCTCTTGCCGACCCGCTGGCTCGATCGCTTTCTCGGCGGTCGCTAGCGTTTTCTTTTTCCTCTGGTCCTGCTAGAGGCGGGCCAGATTGTTATCGGAGCCCATCATGGCCAGTGATCCACTCTTCTACGTCGTCGTCGCCGCTTGTCTTCTGGTGCTTTTCATCCTTCTGTGGGGTGTGGGCTCGTTCGGGCGCGGCGGGGAATACAACAAGCGCAACGCCAACAAGATCATGCGCTACCGCCTCGGTGCACAGTTCGTGGCGGTGCTTTTGATCCTGCTGTTCATCTGGGTTCGCAGCAAAGGGGCCTGAGATGGTCGTCCTCAACAAGATCTACACCCGCACCGGCGACAAGGGCGAAACCGCGCTGAGCGATGGCACGCGGGTGGCCAAGGATTCCTTGCGCGTCGAGGCCTACGGCACGGTGGACGAGACCAACGCCACCGTAGGGACCGCGCGGCTGCATGCCTCGGGCGAAGTGGGCGCGGCTTTGGCGCGGATACAAAACGATCTATTCGACCTCGGCGCCGATCTTTCGCGGCCAGCGCCCGAGAAGGATGCCGAGGCGGGTTATCCGGTTCTACGGGTGGTAGATGCGCAGGTCGAGCGCCTCGAGGCCGAGATCGACGCCATGACCAAGGTGCTCGAACCGCTGCGCAGCTTTGTCTTGCCGGGCGGCACACCCCTTGCCGCGCATCTGCACATTTGCCGCACCGTTTCGCGCCGCGCCGAGCGGCTTGCCGTGGGCCTAGCCGCCGCCGAGGCCGTCAACCCCGCCGCTGTGCGCTATCTCAATCGCCTGTCGGATTGGTTCTTCGTCGCGGCCCGCATGGCCAATGACGAAGGGCGCGCCGATGTGCTCTGGGTTCCCGGCGCCAACCGCTGACATTCGCTAACATAAAGAGAACGTGGCGTAGCTATGCTGCGCCGCGTCGATTTTGCACTGTCCTCCGCCCCCTTGCCTTGGTAACACCACGCCGAGTCATTGCGATTGCGATAGGAGAATAACGCCGATGAAGGTGCTCGTGCCCGTCAAGCGCGTGATCGACTACAACGTGAAGGTCCGTGTGAAAGCGGATGGTTCCGGTGTCGATCTCGCCAACGTCAAGATGTCGATGAACCCGTTCGACGAGATTGCCGTGGAAGAGGCGATCCGCCTCAAGGAAGCTGGAAAGGCCGAAGAGGTCATCGCGGTTTCGATCGGTGTGAAGCAGGCGCAGGAAACCCTGCGGACCGCTCTCGCGATGGGCGCTGACCGCGCGATCCTGATCGAAGCGGCGAGCGACGTGCATACCGACATCGAGCCCCTTGCCGTTGCCAAGCTTCTGGCCGCTGTCGTCAAGGAAGAGCAGCCCGGCCTCGTGCTGACCGGCAAGCAGGCGATCGACAACGATATGAACGCCACCGGCCAGATGCTTTCCGCTCTGCTCGGTTGGTCGCAGGCGACCTTTGCCTCGAAGGTCGAAATCGAGGGCGACAATGCCAAGGTCACCCGCGAGGTTGACGGCGGTCTTCAGACCATCTCGGTCAAGATGCCGGCGATCATCAGCGTCGACCTGCGTCTCAACGAGCCGCGCTATGCGAGCTTGCCGAACATCATGAAGGCCAAGAAAAAGCCGCTCGATGAAAAGACGCCCGCCGATTACGGCGTTGACGTGAGCCCGCGCCTGACGGTCGTCAAGACCAGCGAGCCCGAGGCCCGCAAGGCTGGCGTGATCGTCAAAACGGTTGATGAACTTGTAGCAAAACTCAAGGAAGCGGGGGCGATCTGATGGCTGTTCTACTTCTTGCCGATGTGACCAATGGCCAGTTGTCGACTGACGCCGTGGCCAAGGCGCTCACCGCTGTTTCGGGTTTGGGCGATGTGCATGTGCTCGTGGCCGGTGAAGGTGGCGACGGTGCCGCCGCCGAGGCCGCGACCCTCGCCGGTGTAAAAAAGGTGATATTCGCTGGCGACCATGGGTTTTGCCATATGTTGGCAGAGCCTGTTGCCGATCTGATCGTGTCGATCGCCGGTGGGTATAGCCACATTGCCGCGCCCTCGACCTCGGACGCCAAGAACGTGCTGCCGCGAGTCGCCGCACTTCTGGACGTTATGATCCTCTCGGACGTGACCGCCGTTGTCGACGCCGAGACATTCGAGCGGCCCATCTACGCTGGCAACGCGATCCAAACCGTCAAATCGGGCGACAAGGTCAAAGTTATGACCGTCCGCACGGCCGGTTTCGATGCGGCCGGCGCGGGCAATTCAGCCCCGGTTGAGGCACTCGGCACCGCTGCATCGTCGGGCCTGTCGGCTTGGGTTGAAGACAAGACCGCGACCTCCGATCGCCCCGAACTCACGTCGGCTGGTGTCGTCGTCTCGGGCGGCCGTGGCGTTGGCTCGAAAGACGACTTCGCGATCATCGAAGCGCTGGCCGACAAGCTTGGCGCTGCTGTCGGCGCCTCGCGCGCGGCGGTCGATTCGGGCTATGCCCCGAACGACTGGCAGGTGGGCCAGACCGGCAAGGTCGTGGCCCCCAACCTCTACGTCGCCGTCGGCATCTCGGGCGCCATCCAGCACCTTGCTGGTATGAAAGACTCGAAGATCATCGTCGCCATCAACAAGGACGAAGAAGCGCCGATCTTCCAGGTCGCAGATTTCGGCCTCGTGGCCGACCTCTTCAGCGCCGTGCCGGAACTGACCGGCAAGCTCTGATCTTCTGGAATTACGGAAAGGGCCCGCGCAGCGATGCGCGGGCCTATTTCATTTGGCATAGCGCCCGATGGCTCCGGCCAACAGGAGCGCCGCCTCTTCATGCGCGCCGACCCCCGGCAGCTCAGACGCTATGCTGGCCTCGTTTTGCGGATAGGTCATCCCGTCGATCCCCCTTTGAATCGCCTCGGCCGAAGTTTGGGCGACGACGATATCGAGAACTCTCTCCCGCAACTGTTCGACCATGGTCCGACTGACCATCATCGGCTCTACCTTGAAGGGTTCGGCCCGTGCCGACCAAGGTTGGTCGTCCAGTGGTTGGTCGGAGAGCCACAGAAGGAGGACGCGCTGTCCCACCTTGTCGAGCAAGGTCCGCATCCTCGCGAGCCACGCCATTTGAAGTTCGGTCCGGATGATCTCGAACCGCTCAGGCGATCTTTCGTAAAGAGCGCTGAGGAGGTGGCGGGTGAAGTTGTATTCCGAAAGATCAATATCGGGATAAAGCGCAGCCATCAGGGTTGACCCGCTCAGAAACCTGTCGTTGCGGCGCGGATGGACCTTGTAGAACCTGTTGGACAAGTTATGCGCGCCCATCATCTGAATGACCGTAATGTCGGCCGTGGCGCAGGCGGCCATGACAGTCGGATCGTTGACGAAGACATCCACGCCAGCATTGACCACGCCGAAATTGACACAAGTTCGGCCGAGCGCTGCCTCAACCAAGGCCGGGTAGGGGTGGTCGAGATATTTGCCGAAGGTTTCTGTCCCGCCGATGAAGGCGTGATAGCGACCGCTTAGATTTCGTTTCGGGGCCCGGAAAAAGAGCCGCGAGTTGCCATAACGGCATGAAGGGGTTGCCGAGCGTTGCTCGACAAGTCGATCGTGTTTCATGGTTCCCACCAAATTTTTAAACTCACCAGCTACAGGTTTCCTCCTCAAACCTTGCCATTTCGCTAAACAACGCATTTGAGTGGTTCAGAGCCGTGATCGCGCCTTGAAGCTGGCGGTCATGCGGGCCTATTGTGCGGCAGCTCTTAAAGGGACAGGCCATGCAGGTTGAACGAGTAGGCGTCGTCGGCGCCGGTCAGATGGGCAACGGGATCGCGCACGTTTTGGCCCTTGCCGAATACGATGTGCTTATGACGGATATCAGCGCCGATGCGCTGGCTGCCGCTATGGCCCTGATTGACAAAAACATGACCCGTCAGGTCTCGAAGGGGGCCATTACTGAGGCACAGAAGACCACAGCGATGGGCCGGATCAAGACGACGCAAACGCTGACCGATTTGGGCCAGACCGATCTTGTCATCGAGGCCGCGACTGAGCGGGAGACGATCAAACAGGCGATCTTTGAAGACCTGCTGCCGCATCTGAAACCGACAACGATCCTGACATCGAACACCTCGTCGATCTCGATTACCCGCCTTGCGAGCCGCACCGACCGGCCGGAAAAATTCATGGGATTCCATTTCATGAACCCGGTGCCGATCATGCAGCTTGTCGAGCTGATCCGCGGCATCGCCACCGACGACGAGACCTTCAACGCCTGTTACGAGGTGGTGGAACGGATCGGCAAAACCGCGGCCACGGCCGAAGATTTCCCCGCTTTTATCGTCAATCGCATCCTCATGCCGATGATCAACGAGGCCATCTATACGCTCTATGAGGGTGTGGGATCGGTCCGGTCGATTGACACCTCGCTCAAGCTTGGCGCCAATCATCCGATGGGGCCGCTGGAGCTTGCCGATTTCATCGGGCTCGACACCTGCCTTGCGATCATGAACGTTTTGCATGAGGGGCTGGCCGATACCAAATACCGCCCCTGCCCGCTTCTGACGAAATACGTCGAAGCAGGCTGGCTCGGCCGCAAGACCAAGCGCGGGTTCTACGATTATCGTGGGGAAACCCCGGTTCCGACCCGCTAGGCGCCTTCGCCGAATTTGTCGGCCACCAGAGAAGTGATGGCCTGCATCAGCTCATCCGCCTGCGGCCCATCGGTTTCAACCGTGATGGTCGTGCCTTGCGAGGCAGCCAGCATCAAAAGGCCCATTATGCTGTCGCCGCCCGCATCGAGCCCATCTTTCGAAACGGTCGCACGGGCGTCGAACCCTTCAACCACCTCGACCAATTTGGCAGAGGCGCGGGCGTGAAGGCCTTTGACATTAACGATCTTCAAATCTGAAACAGGCATTAATCAAAACTCAAATCAGGTTCTGCCGAGTGGCAGTTGATATATTTTCGGCCGGCGGCCATCGCGGCTTCGACGGCCTCGGGAACGGACTTGTTCCGGCTCTTGGCAAGCTTGAGAAGCATCGGAAGGTTCATCCCATAGAGGATGCGCCGGTTTGACGGCGAACAGGCTCGTAGCGAAAGGTTTGACGGCGAGCCGCCGAAAATATCGGTGACGATCACCACGCCCTTGCCGGTATCGACAGCATCGGCCGCGTCGCAGATCTCGTCTTGCTTGGCGGCACGGTCGTCCTCGGCGCCAATCGAAACCGCGGCCATGCCGGCTTGGCGGCCAACCACGTGTTCGACCGCAGCGAGATATTCCCGCGCCAGACCCCCATGTGCCACGATCACGATACCGATCACGCGTCAGGCTCCTTCTTGGCGCCGGCAAGCTCTGCGCGACGCTCGAGTTCTCTATGGCGTTTTGACACCTGCCAGCCTTCGGCTGCAAGGGCATTGGCCAATCTTTCTGCAAGAGCGACAGAGCGGTGCTGGCCTCCGGTACAGCCAAGGGCAATCGACAGGTGCGATTTTCCTTCGGCTTTGCTGGCCGGAAGGATCAAAAGAGCAAGGTCGCGAATACTCGAAAAGAAGCCTTCGGTCAGAGGGTCGGCCTCAACATAGCTTGCAACGCGTGGATCTGTGCCATCAAGGGCGCGCAGCGCGGGTTCCCAATGGGGATTGCGCAATGCGCGACAATCGAACACGAAGTCCGCCCCGCGCGGAAGGCCGCGCTTGTAGGAAAAGGATTGCACCGTAACCGACAGGATCCGCCCCTCGGCGGGAGCGAAAATCAGCTCAAGCTCGCGGCGGAGCTGATGGGGGGTTAGGCCGGTTGTGTCGATGAGGAAATCGGCCCGCGCCCGCAACGGAATCAAAAGCGCCTTTTCTCTCTCGATCCCAAGAACCGGCCCCTCCTTCTGGGCAAGCGGGTGGCGGCGGCGGGTTTCCGAAAAGCGGCGGACAAGCTCGTCGTCGCTGCAATCGAGGAATAGAAGCTGCATCTCGATCCGGTCGTCCTGCGACAGGCGGTCGATCGTCTGGACGAGGTTTTCGACGCCAAAATCGCGGTTGCGCACGTCGAGGCCGACGGCCAGCGGATGATCCAGCGGCGGCCCAGCGAGGAGACGATCGAGAAGGCTCATTGGCAGGCTATGGATGGCCTCATAGCCGATATCTTCAAGCGCATTGATTGCGGTCGAGCGGCCCGCGCCCGCCGGCCCGGTCACGAAGATCAGGCGCGCCGTATTACCGGGGGTGTCTGCCGTGGGGGCAATGGCCATTCAGTCGCTCCGTCCCGCCTTGAGATACTGAAGGAGTGCAAGGGGGAAATGTAAAGAGCCGGGATTGTGCAGAAGCGGGACGTCCTGACCTAAAATACGGATCGTGCGCTGAATCGGCAGCCGATCTTTTTCAGGAAGATCGAGATGGACGACCAGCGCCAGCGGCACATCTTGCGCAAACTCGGCCGACAGGAGACCTACACCCCGCGCCTCTATCTTGCCGCGGATCGCCTCGGGCGCCGAAAGCAAGACCTCCTCGGTCGGCCCTCGGCGCGCCACGGTGCGGTCGTCGGAAATGAGCGTAGCGCCAAGCGCCATTAGGTGAAGCGCAAGCGAGGATTTGCCCGCGCCCGAGGCCCCGAGGATCAAAGCGCCGCGCCCGCCCAGCGCGACAGAGCTTGCGTGGAAGATCTCGGTATCAGGCACTTAGGCTAGACCGGAAGGCCGACAACAAAACGGGCGCCGAGCGGTTCGGAGGTGATGTCGGCCTCGGTCGGGCGGATATTCTCGGCCCAGATCACGCCGCCATGGGCTTCGACGATCTGCTTTGAGATGGCAAGGCCAAGACCCGAGTTATTGCCAAACTGCCCAGCGGGACGTTCGGAATAGAACCGCTTGAAAATCTTGGTGAGCGCCTGCTCGGGGATGCCGGGGCCGGTATCTTCGACAACCACAAGCACGCGGTTCTCACGGCGGCGCGCCCAGACGCGGATCGCATCACCCTCTTCGCAGAAGGAAATGGCGTTGGTGATCAGATTGACGAAAACCTGAGCCATGCGATCTTCGAGCCCGTTGATATAGATCGGTTGGGGCGGAAGATCCGAGATGTATTCGATGCCCTTGTCGCGCGCCTCGTGGCCTAGGAATTCGCCCAGGTTGCTGAGCATTTTCAGAAGCTCAAACTTCTTCTCTTCCTCGCGCACCAGTTCGCTGTCGAGCCGCGAGGCGTTTGCGATGTCGCTCACCAGACGATCAAGGCGGCGCACATCGTGCTCGATCACCTCGAGAAGTTTCTCGCGCTGATCGTCACGCTTGGCGACACGCATCGTGCCGACCGCAGAACGCAGCGAGGCGAGCGGGTTTTTGATCTCGTGCGAGACATCGGCGGCAAACTGTTCGTTGGCTTCGATCCGCTCATAGAGCGCCGCCACCATGCCGCGCAGCGCTCCGGACAGGCGGCCGATCTCGTCGGGGCGGGCCGTCAGGTCGGGGATGCGGATGCGGCTAGGCGCCATCCGGCGGGCATTGCGATCGCGCCCAAGCTCGGCGGCGGCAGCCAGATCGGCCAACGGATTGGCGATCGCTGAGGCCAGAACAAGGCTCAGACCGATTGACACCGCGATGCCGATGACAAACATCTGGAGGATCAATTCGCGTTCGCGGCGGATCAGATCTTCCATTTCGCCCGCGGCGCTCAGAAGTGCCACTACGCCCACTGGGGTTTCGCCCTGATAGACGGGCGTACTCACAAGGAAATAGGTCTCGCCGTTCACATCGCGGTCAGTCTGGACGCGGGTGCCTTCGGCCATGATCCTCGGAACCATCGACCGAATTTCATCTTCAGGGGCTGTCACAAGATTATCTGACGAGCCAGAGCTCAGGAGGCCAGCTACCCCCTCCCAAAGACCGTTCAGAAAATCGGTCAGG
>JBFEXG010000273.1:0-3332 GCA_041546005.1 Paracoccaceae bacterium | reverse complement strand
CTCAACAGGATATGGCGCCCTCGGCATCATGTTCTGGCAGCTGGTGATTGTCGGGGTCATCTCGGGTATTTCTTTGATCTTGCGTGGCCGCCGCCCGCCGCTGCACCGCAATGCCCTGATCCTCTATGCGGTGATCGCCCTTCTGGGGACGATCCTGCCCGATTTTCTGATCTATACCGCTGCTGTCCATATTCCTGCCGGCATCCTCGCGATCCTTATGGCGATCTCGCCGATGATCTCCCTCCCGATCGCGCTTGCCCTCAAAATCGAGCGGTTCTCATTCCGTCGGGTCTTGGGCGCCCTCGTCGGGCTTGTTGCAGTCGTCCTGATGATTGGCCCCGAGGGGAGCCTTGGGGGTCAAAACGAGGTTCTTTGGTCGCTGGTCGTTTTGTCCGCAGTGATATTCTACGCGACCCAAGGCAACTTCATCAGCTGGTTTGGCCAAACCGATGTCGGGGCGATGCGGATGCTCTTCGGATCAACACTGGCGGCTATGGTCGTGATCGGACCGGCAGTCTTCGCCAGCGGCCAATTCATCGACCCGCGCGTCGAATGGACTGTCGTAGAATGGTCGATCCTCGGGACCGGAACCTTACACGCCCTAGCCTATGCCGGCTATCTGTCACTGGTTTCCCGCGCTGGACCAGTATTCACCTCGCAGGTCGCCTATATCGTGACCTCGACCGGCGTCTTCCTGTCCATGATCCTGCTCAGTGAGGAATATTCCGGCTGGGTCTGGCTGGCTTTTGCACTGGTCATGTTGGCCATCACTTTGATCCAGCCGCGCCGCGCGCCCGCAATCCCTGGCGAAACCGTGCCCTAAAGAGCGGGGCGGCCCGCCTCGGGGATAAACATTTCGGGCGCCGTCGCCTCGTATTGATAGGCTGCTTGGAACACCGCGCCATCGCTGAACGTCGGGCCAATGATCTGGAGCCCGGTAGGAACGCCATGCCGATCCCGGCCTGACGGCACCGACATCACCGGACAGTTTGACAGCATGTTGAACTGGTGCGTCAGAACCCATCCGTATTCAGGATCGACCACCTTGCCATCGACCATGAAGTTCGGGTCGAGTTGGTCATGGTCGGCGCGAACGGCCCCGATCGACAGTGTCGGGCAAACAAGGACATCGTAGTGCTGGAAGAGCTTGCCGATCACCTGATACATCTGGTGCTGCACCTCCCATGACCGAGCCACATCATCCGGCTTGAGGCCCGCCGCGGCATCGGCCATAGCGGCGGCATAGGGGGTCAGAAGGTCGCGGTGCTCTTCGGCCGACCACAGCGGCTGCCGCCCGAAATGCATGGCCATATACCAAAGCATCGACGCCCGATCGACCTCGGGGCCCCAGCCAATGTCGACATCCTCGACCGTGCAGCCGCTGATCCTGAAGATATCGAGCGCAGCAAGGGTATTCGCCCGCACTTCGGGTTCGATGGCAGTATATCCTAGATCCATCGAAAACCCGATGCGAAGCGGACGCGGTTCGACCCTTAGCGGAAGGGTGATCTTCTCACGCAACGAGTCGTGATCTCGCGGATGCGGGCCGGAGATGATGTTCTGCAAAAGAGCGGTGTCGGCCACGCTCCGGCTAAGAACGCCGCAGTGATTGTAGCGGTCGAAATTCGACGGCGGCCCATCGGGATTGCGCCCATGTGGCGGCTTGTAGCCGACAAGGCCACAGGAGCTTGCCGGGATGCGGATCGAGCCGCCGATATCGGTGCCGGTGGCAATGGGCGTCATCCCCGCGGCCAAGGCAGCTGCCGATCCGCCCGACGAGCCGCCCGGCCCGAAATCAAGATTGAACGGATTGCGGGTGATCCCCCAGAGCCGGGAATTGCAGGTGCCAGAGAGACAAAACTCGGGCGTCGTTGTGCGGGCATGGAAAATCGCGCCGGCCTCTTCGAGCCGTTCGATCATCGGGTCGGAATGATCGTCGATATGATCCTTAAAGATCAGCGAGCCCTGCGTCCGGCGTTTGCCTTTCATGCGCTGGATATCCTTGACCGCAACCGGCAGACCCTCGAGCGGACGCGCGCGCCCGCTCATATAGGCGGCCGCTGACTTCTTCGCCGCCTCGCGGGCCTCGTCGTAATAGGTCTCGGCATAGGCGTTGATCGCTGGGTTCACAGCCTCGGCCCGGGCAATCAGCGCCTCAAGATAGTCAACCGGCGAAAGACTACGGTCACGAAAGCGCGACAGCACATCGCGAGCGGAAAGGTAACACAGATCATCTTGGCTCATTGAGGCGGGCTTTCTCTTCGAGTTGTGGTCATCGCGCCGCGGATCAGCGCTTCGATTTCTGTAAGACTTGTAGCGCGGGGGTTGGTGCCCGCTGCCGGATCGCGCGCGGCCTTGCGCGCAAGCGAAGGCGCCGCGTCCGCCTGGACACCCAGATCACTCAGGCCTTGGGGAATGACGCACACATCAAGGAGCCGTTCGACAGCGGCGATGAAAACATCAAAGTCCGATCCATCAAGCCCCATCGCCGCGCACATCGGCCCGACCTTGTGGCCGATTACTGGCGCATTGAACCGCAAGACCGGCGGCAGGAGGACAGCATTGGTAAGCCCGTGATGCGTGTTGAACTCTGCGCCGACCATATGGCTGATCGCATGAACCATCCCGAGGCCCTTGAGAAAGGCGACCCCTGCAAGGCACGAACCCACCAGCATTGCCCCGCGCGCCTCGATCGAGGTTGGTTCTTTAAGAACCTCTGGCAAGGCTTTGGCGACAAGCCGCAATCCTTCGAGCGCCATGCCGTCGCACATCGGGTTTGCCGAGGGCACGCAATAGGCCTCGATGGCATGGGTGAGTGCATCGCAGCCGGTCCAGGCGGTCAGTTTGGCCGGCAGGCCTACGGTCAACTCGGGATCAAGGATCGCCACGATCGGCTTCTGGGCGGGGTGCCAAACGCAGCCTTTGATGCCGCGCGCCGTGTCGGTGATCATCCCGGTGCTTTCGGTCTCGGCACCAGTTCCGGCGGTCGTGGGGATGCACAGCAGCGGCGGGAAATCGGCCTTGGTCAAACCATCGGGCGGCGGCACATCGAAATCGAAGTCCCACAACGGGCGATCCCCCGAAGCCAAAAGGCTCACCGCTTTGCCTGCGTCCATGCCAGAGCCGCCGCCAAGCGCGATCACCGCGTCATGGCCGCCGGCGCGAAAGACCTCCGCGCCGCGCGCAGCCTCAATGTCGGTCGGATTGGGCGAGACATCGGTGAAAAGCCCAACCTTCAATCCCGCCCCTGAAACCGAGGCCTGAACCGCCCCCACAAAGGGCAATCCCGCGCTGGCCCTGTCGGTGACGATCAGCGGGTTTGCGATCCCGCG
>JBFEXG010000198.1:0-4734 GCA_041546005.1 Paracoccaceae bacterium | reverse complement strand
GCCTTCGGCTTCAAGGATCGCGGCCAGATCGCGCCGGGCAAGCGGGCGGATATCGTGGCTCTCGGTAGCCTTGAGGCGTGCGACGCGAAATCCGTTTGGGTCGGCGGGCGCAGGGTCACGGCCGAGGCATTCGCCGCCCGCAAGATCACCCCGCCGATTGGCCGCCATTCGGTCAAGGCGCCGACAGTAGCGGCGCGCCACTTCCGCACCGCCTCAAACCGGACCGAGACCGATGTGATCGGAATCCTGCCCGGCAAGATCATCACCGAGCATCTGCATTTCGATATTCCGGTGGTCGACGGCGACAAGCGGCCCGACCTTGCCCGTGATCTCGTCAAGATCGCTGTGGTCGAGCGGCACGGTAAGAACGGAAATGTGGCGACAGGGTTCGTTCAGGGCTTCGGCCTCAAGCGCGGGGCCATCGCTTCGACCGTTTGCCACGATCACCACAACATCGCCGTTGTGGGTGCCGACTATGACGACATGGCGCTGGCCGCGAACCGCTTGGGCGAGATCGAGGGCGGCTTTGTCGTGGTTGAGGGGGGCAAGGTCTTGGCCGAGATCGCCCTGCCGGTGGCGGGACTGATGAGCCTGATGAGTTTTGAAGAGGTACATCAAGCGCTCGTGAAACTCCGCGCTGCGGCGCGAAGCCTCGATGTCACGCTGGAAGAGCCCTTCCTTCAGCTCGCCTTCCTTGCCCTGCCGGTGATCCCGATGCTGAAGATCACCGACCGAGGCTTGGTGGACGTTATGAAGTTCGAGATTATCGGCTGATCATTCGGCCGCGGCGTCTTTCTTCTTCGTCAGGCTGCGCCAGGCATCGTATTGCGACAAGAACACCTCGCCGGTCAGTTCCTCAAGGAAATGCGAACGCTTGAGGCGGTCCATCACCGGTCCTTTGACCTCGGACATGTGCAGGCGGATGCCGGTGTCTTTGAGGCGTGTGTTAATGGCTTCGAGGCTTTCCAGCGCGCTCAGATCGACCTCGTTCACGGCCGGGAACATCAGGACTACGTCCTTGATCTCGGTGTGGCCCATCACCCGCTTGTAGATAAAGTCCTCAAGGAAGCGCGCATTGGCGAAGTAGAGGCTTTGGTCGACGCGGATCGACAGGAGCGAAGGTTCGGTCAGCACCGAGTGGCGCAGGATGTTGCGGAAGTGTTCGCTGCCCTCGACAAGACCGACCTCGGCGATATGCGGGCGGGTGGTTTTGTAGATGTGAAGGACCAGCGACAAGAGCACGCCTGCCGAGACACCCGTTTCCACGCCGAGGGTCAGGGTCAGAAGGATCGTGGCCGAGACGGCGATGAAATCGTCCTTCGAGTAGGTCCAGCTGCGCTTGAGGATCGAGAAATCCACAAGGCTGAGGACGGCGACGATGATTGTCGCCGCAAGGGTCGCCTTGGGCAGGAAGAAAACCAGCGGCGTCAGGGCCACGGCGGCGATGGCAAGGCCGATGGCTGTGAAGGCGCCGGCTGCGGGGGTTTCGGCGCCGGCGTCAAAGTTGACGACCGAGCGGGCAAAGCCACCCGTGACCGGATAGCCGCCGGTAAAGGCCGCGCCGAGGTTTGCAGCGCCTAGGCCGATCAATTCCTGATCAGGGTCGATGCGCTGGCGCTTCTTGGCGGCAAGGGTTTGGGCGACCGAGATCGATTCCACAAAGCCGATGACGGAAATGAGGAGGGCGGGGACCAGAAGATCCATCACCAGCGAGGGCGAGAAATCGGGCATGGTGAACGGCGGCAGGCTTTGCGGCACGTCGCCCACGATCTTTACGCCCTTGTCGGCAAGGCCGAAGGCCCAGACCGCCAGCGTGGTCACAACAACGGCAGCAACCGGACCAGCCTTGGTCAGCACGTCAGCCATCCGGGGGCCAACCCCGCGCGAGCGCAGCAGGGGCTTGAGCCCCTTGCGAACCCAAAACAGGAAGGCGGTGGCCGGAACCCCGATCACAACGGTGATCCAGTTGGTCGAGCCCAGCCCATGCACCAACGAGCCCAGGATTTCCGGAAGCGTGTGGCCTTCGGTCTTGACCCCGAGGATATGGCCGATCTGGCTTGACGCGATGAGGAGGCCCGAGGCGGTGATGAAACCGGCGATCACGGGATGCGACAGGAAGTTGGCGACAAAGCCGAGGCGCAAGACGCCCATGGTCAGGAGCATAGCGCCCGACAGGAAGGCAAGTGTCAGCGCGGCAGTCGCGTAGCCCATCGTGCCCGCTTCGGCCAAGTTGCCGATGGCAGCGGCTGTCATCAAAGAGACAACGGCGACGGGGCCGACTGCCAGAGCGCGGCTCGTGCCAAAAATGGCATAAAGGATGATCGGAACGATCGAGGCATAGATGCCCGCCTCGGGCGGCAGGCCCGCGAGGAGGGCATAGGCCAGCGACTGCGGCACCAGCATGATCGTTACAATCACTGCGGCGATCAGGTCGTTGGAAAGGGCAGTGCTGTTATAGCTGCGCCCCCAATCGAGAACGGGGATGTAGCGGGCGAGAGAGCGCAACTTCATTCGGAAGCCTTATCTTTTGGCGTGTTTATATGGCGTCAGCGGCCCCGAAAGGGGCCGCAGTTGAGGCAGTTTGGCGTGTTTTAGCGCTGCGCGGCAAGGGCCTCGATGCGCGAGGTCAGGGCCGAAAGATCGTAGCCCGCATTCGCGGCCTTGCCGAGGATCGTCACGGTTTCCTCGGTTCCGGCCTTGGCGAGGCACCAGAGCGTCGTCGAGCGCGTGCCAGTCCGGCAGAAGGCCAGAACCGGCGCGGGAAGCTCTTCAAGAAGCTTGCCGAATGTTTCGGCGTCCGCGTCGCTGAGCTGGCCGGGAACGATCGGAAGGTTGTGGCAGGCGATGCCCACCGCAGCCGCCGCTTCGGCGATCTCGGCAAAGCTTGGTTGATCTGTTGCCTCGCCGTCAGGACGGTTGCAGATGATCGCTCGATATCCAGCCGCCGCGAGCCCCGCCACGTCGGCGGGGCTGATTTGCGGGGCGACCGAAAGGCCTTCAGTCAGGGTCTTCATGCTGATTGCTCCTCAAAGACCGTTGACCGGAACCTTGAGCATCGGCCGGCCGCTTGCGTCGGTCGGGATCTCGCCGGCGCGCATGTTCACCTGCAGCGAGGGGATGATCAGCTTCGGGACGGCAAGCTGCGCGTCGCGTTCGGTGCGGAACTTGATGAACTCGTCGCGGGACTTGCCGGCGCCAACGTGGATGTTGTGCTCTTTCTCAGCGGCGACCGAGGTTTCCCATTCGATGTCGCGGCCGTTCGGGCCGTAATCGTGGCACATGAAGAGGCGGGTCTCGTCGGGCAGGGCCAGAACCTTCTGGATCGAGTCGTAGAGAACGCCAGCATCGCCACCGGGGAAGTCGGCACGGGCCGATCCGCCATCGGGCATGAAGAGGGTGTCGCCAACGAAGGCGGCATCGCCAATGACGTGAGTCATACAGGCCGGGGTGTGGCCGGGGGTGTGGATCGCCCGGACCTTCATGGTGCCGATCTCGTATTCGTCGCCATCCTTGAAGAGGCGGTCGAACTGGCTGCCATCACGCTGGAACTCGGTGCCTTCGTTGAAGATCTTGCCAAAGACGTCCTGAACAACCTTGATGTTCTCGCCAACTCCGATCTTGCCGCCGAGCTTTTCCTGAATGTAGGGCGCAGCCGAGAGGTGGTCGGCGTGGACGTGGGTCTCGATCAGCCACTCGAGCTTGAGGCCACGTTCCTGGATGAAGGCGATGATCTCGTCGGCATGCTCATAGGTGATGCGGCCTGCGAAATAGTCGATGTCCATGACCGAGTCGACCACGGCGCAGGAGGTCGAGTTGGGGTCCTTGACGACATAGCTGATGGTGTTGGTCGCCGGGTCGAAGAAGGCGGTGACATCGGGCTTGACGCTGAAGTTCTCGGTATCGGTGGTCATGGTTTTCTCCAGTCTGAGTGGGTCGAGTAACGAGGCCTTGTCCGGGTTGAGGGGGAAGGTTCTGGCGACTCTCTCCTGATACATTTCGAATTTGGAATGTATATGCGTGTAGCGAAGCGACTTGTCAACTCTTATTCAAGAGAAAAGTTGAATGATAAATCAGGTGATCACGTCAGGGGTCGATCGGCCGGTGAGCGCCGCGAGCTGTGAAAGCGCCTCTGCCGCCTTTGCTATGGGGGCCAAGGCCACGGCGGGGTCCAGCGCAAGCTGGCCGAGATCGGTGCGAAGCGCCTCGAGGTAGATGCGAATCGTCGCCCCGACCGTGCCGGTGCCCGAAAGGCGGAAGACCGCCCTCATGCCGCCGTCAAAGGATATCCGGATTCCTTGACCTGTCGAAACCGACCCGTCGACGGGATCCTCATAGCTGAACTCGTCGGCTGAGGTCACGGCGAGTCCGGCGAAAGACTGGCCGGCGAGTGTAGGCAGGGCCTTTTTCAAGCGGTCGATGACCGCGTCTGCATCCGCTTTGGCGATGCCTTCATAGTCGTGGCGGGAATAATAGTTGCGCCCGTATCGGGCCCAGTGATCCTGCATCAACTCGGCCACCGACTTGCCCGACACCGCCAGAATATTCAGCCACAGCAGAACGGCCCAGAGCCCGTCCTTCTCGCGCACATGGTCCGATCCGGTTCCGGCGCTTTCCTCGCCGCAGATGGTGGCGCGGCCGGCATCGAGAAGGTTACCAAAGAATTTCCACCCCGTCGGCGTCTCATAGCAGGGAATGCCCAGAGAGACCGCCACGCGGTCAACCGCAGCCGAGGTT
>JBFEXG010000189.1:0-4894 GCA_041546005.1 Paracoccaceae bacterium | reverse complement strand
GATGAATTTCACGCTTTTCCCCTTGTCATAGGTCTGGTCCCTGGCCGCAGCAGTGGCCGTTCGCAGGCCTATGAGGGCGGGGGAAAGCGGAGGTCACAAGGAATTGCTGCAGGTGCAAAAGGGGTAAAACCGGGAATTTTGCACATTTTTTGCACTTGCAGATGGCTTTGCCCAAATTTCAGGCCGATCAAAAAGCTGCCGAGACCGACTCATCCCGCTCAACATTCGCAACGGATGCGTCTATGGTCCGGCCAAACAACGAACCGGTGGCAGGCGCAGACAGGCGATGAGTGGCTCAGGCAGGAAGAAACCGCCGTTGGTGGCTGACAAGCGCTATGCGGAAGCGACTTCAAAGCCAAAGCCCAAAGTCAAACCGCGCAAACCCAAAGCCAAACCGAAAAAGCCCACCCGCCGCGGCCCGCTGGGTTGGCTGGCGGCACTGGTGAGCGGTGTTGTGCGGTGGATCGTCCGGCTGCTCTGGGGCATCGGCTGGCGGGTTGGGGTTATCGCCGGCCTCTTGATCGGTGCGGCGGCGGTCTACGTCGCAACGACCCTGCCGCCGGCGCAGGACCTCGTCGATGGCCGGGCGCGCGGGTCGGTAACGATGCTCGACCGCAACGACGAGGTTTTCGCCTGGCGCGGGGATCAGTTTGGCGGCGTGATCACCGCCGATCTTGTTTCGCCCTACCTGAAGAACGCCGTGATCGCGACCGAAGACAAGCGCTTCTACAACCACTTCGGCATCAGCCCCCGGGGGGTCGCTGGCGCGGTCCGGATCAACCTTGCCGAAGGGCGCGGGCCGCTCTCGGGCAACGGCGGCTCTACCATCACCCAGCAGACGGCCAAGCTCCTTTGTCTGGGCAAGCCCTTCGATCCCGAGCTTTGGAAAGACGAGGCCGCCTACGAGGCCGACTGCCGCCGCACGACCTTGTGGCGCAAGGTTCAGGAAGCCATCTATGCGATGGGCATGGAGATCGCCTATACGAAGGACGAAATCCTCACCCTCTATCTCAACCGCGCCTACCTTGGCGCGGGAACCCGTGGCTTCGAAGCCGCCGCCCAGCGCTATTTCGGCATTTCCGCGGCTTCGGTGAACCCCAGCCAAGCCGCAATCCTCGCGGGCCTTCTCAAAGCGCCGTCAACCTACGCCCCGACCGCGAACCTGCAACGGTCTTGGGATCGCGCCAACGTTGTGATCGGGCTGATGGAGGCTCAAGGCTATCTCACGCCCGTCGAGGCGACGCTGGCGCGGACCGCGCCGGCCGAGCTTTCTGCCGCCGCGGAACAACGTGCAGGCGGCTATTTCGCCGACTGGCTGATGGAGATCACACCCGACTATTTCGCCAAGACCACGACCGAAGATGTGATCTTCCGCACCACCCTCGATCCGCGCATTCAGACGGCGGCGGAACAGGCACTTGCCTATATTTTTGAGGAGAAGGTCAAAGAAGGATCAGAGGCGCAGGCGGCGATCGTTGTGATGTCGGCTGATGGCGCGGTGCGGGCGATGGTTGGCGGGCGCAACACCAACATCGCGGGAGCGTTCAACCGCGCGACCCAAGCCTCGCGGCAAACCGGCTCGCTTTTCAAACCCTTCATCTATGCGACTGCCCTCGAGCTTGGCCATTCGCCGCTCGAAATGGTCGACGACAGCCCCCTTTGCATGACCATCCCCGGCTCGGGCGAGTGGTGCCCCAAGAACTATGACGGTGAGTTCAAGGGCGAGATTCCTTTCGTTCAGGCTTTGCGCGAAAGCCGCAACATCCCGGCGATCAAGGTCTCCGAGATGGTCGGGCGCGACAACGTGCGGGCCGTGGCAAGCGGCTTTGGCGTGGCAAGCGATCTGGCCGATGGGCCCGCGCTGGCGCTTGGCGTGTCCGAGTCGACGCTCGTTGACATGGTGGGCGCCTACGCCGGCATCCTCAATGGCGGCTCAGCGGTGGCGCCCTATGGCCTTGTCGAGTTGCGCCTTCCAGGCGACGACATTCCGCTCATGGGAATGGGCGGCGGCATTGGCGAGCGGGTGGTTCAGGAAGCGGCGGCGCGGCAACTTACGTGGATGATGACTCAGGTCGTCGAACAAGGCACCGGTATGCGTGCCCGCATCCCAGGCTGGCAGATCGCCGGCAAATCGGGCACGACACAAGCCTCGCGCGATGCGTGGTTCATCGGCTTCACCGGCGACTATGTGACAGGCGTCTGGATGGGCTATGACAACAACACGCCGCTCTCGGGCGTGACCGGTGGCGGGCTTCCGGCCGAGATCTGGCATGAAACGATGGTGCGGGTTCTTGACGGGATGACGCCGGTGCCCCTGCCGATGGACGAACCTGTTGCACCGGGGCCGATCCTTTTCGGGCCGCAACCTTCGGGCAATTCCGACGGCGGCTTCCTGATCGACCTCCTGAACTCGATCCTCGGTGGCGGGAACTAGCGCCTATTCCTCAGGATCGGGGCAGCGGGAATAGCGGAAAACATAGCCGTTCCAGATGATGAAGATGCTGCCGTCGCCCGGCCCGTCCATGACCATCGCCCGTTCCGACCACACATCGCCGCCGCCCGAACACTCCATCGCGTATAGTGTCGCGTCCATATCGACCACGTTCACCGGCCGCACCATCAGACACTGCATCCCGACGCCATAGAAGATGCCGTCCTCGATTTTGATAGCTGCGCCATCAACGCCGACGAGCCCACACTCAGAGTTGGCCGCCTGACGGTAGGTGCCGTCATAGGGCGTGGCTTCCGCCGCAAAAGGCAGAACACCAAGAACCAAGGCCAAAGCCTTCTTGGCGTGGGTCATAGCGCGCGCAGGTCGGCAATCAGACGGTCGAGATCGCCGCGACGTTGATCGAGCATGGCGCCAATCTCGGTCCGCTCCGACAGGAGCATGTCGATGCCTTCAATGATGATATTGAAGAAAAGCGTCTTGCCCGAGGCATCCGAGACATGGAAATCGACCCGAAACGGCGACTGACCGCGCAGGAGGGCCATCGTCTCGACCTGAACGCCACGCGGAATGGCGCTCTCGCCCTGCACATCGATCCGACCGCCGATGAATTCGCGGAAGCGGCGGCCGTACTTGGCGGAAATATAGGTGCGGAACGCTTCGGTAAAGGCTTTCATCTGCGCCGCAGACGCGCTGCGGGCATCGGCGCCAAGAGCATAGCGCGCCATGATGGGCACATCCGCATAGCGATCGAAGATGCCCTCGAAATCCTTGATCATCTCGGCTTCGGATTTTCCGCTGGCGATGACCGTGTTGATGTCGGCCACCAGAAGATCGACAAGGCGCCGCGCATCCGCGCCACTCACGGCCCAAGCCGTGCCCGGAAGGCAGGCGGCGGCAAGCAAAAGAAACGATCTGCGTTGGATCGTGGTGGTCATCTAAAAGCCCTCGTAGGGATCGATAAAGTCGGCATAGGGATCGGCGTAGGGATCTGCATAGGGGTCTGCGCCTCCCTCCATATAGGAGCTATCCACCGGCACTCCAAGATCGAACCGGCGGCTCTGGAGGAAGAGGAGACGCGCCTGCGCATAGGGATCGGCGCTTTCGTAAAGGAGCGAATCCACCGTCGAGCCAAAGCGCCCCCGGCTGATGACCTTCTTGCCGACAAATGCATAGGGCTGAAGCTCCTGAGCCTCTACAGGCACGAGGAACTGCAAAGGATCGAAGGCAAAATCGACAAGGAGACCAAAAGTGTCGCGTTCGGTCGACGGACCAAGGAACGGCAGAACGACATAGGCCCCTTCTGGTACGCCCCACACGGCAAGTGTCTGGCCGAAATCGGTCGACTTCTCATAAAGCCCCGCCTCGTCGGCCGGATCGAAAAAGCCACCCAGACCGATCGTCGTATTGAGGACAAATCGAAGGGTGTTGGAAACGGCGCTTTCCAAATCACCCTGCAATAGCCCGTTCACGACCATGCCTGGCAGAGCGAGGTTGTCTGCGAAATCGACAACGTGGTCGGTCAGGACATCCGGCAAGGCTTCCGTCACTTCTGAAGCAGGACGCAACACCGCCTTGTCGAGGCCGGTGTTGAACTCGTGAACCTGCCGGTTCGCCGCTTCATAGGGATCGTTGACAAGCGCGCCATCGGGGACGGCGGCGCAGCCAGCCAGAGTCGTTGCCAAAAGAGCAAGGGGCAGAATGCGGCTATAAAGACTCATGGTTTTCGCCCGTCACTGCTCAGTTGGCACCTTTGCCGATCACATAGAGCTTTGAGCGGCGAAAGTCACAAGGTAACACCAGAGGATTTCTCCAGCGTGGCGCGCCGGATACATCCCATGAGCCAAGACTGACACGCTCGAGGTTTCATCACAACGCCAGATCACCCAAGATTGTTTATTCCGCTGTTTCCTCGGCGGTTCGGGCAGATTAGCTTTGGGCAATTCCTAAGGAAAAAGTCATGACCGGACGTATCGAATCGCGCCTTGCCGAGCTTGGCATCACCCTGCCGCAGGCCACTGCGCCTGTTGCCAATTATGTGCCGTGGGTAAAGACCGGCTCGCAGGTGTTTGTCTCGGGGCAGGTCTCGAACGGGCCGGACGGGTTCATCAAGGGCAAGCTCGGTGCGGATATGAGCATCGAAGAAGGCGCCGCCGCCGCGCGGGCCTGTGGGCTGAGCCTGATCGCCCAACTCAGGGCCGCCTGCGACGGCGATCTCGACCGGCTGGTGCGGGTGGTCAAGCTTGTGGGCTTTGTAAACTCCACCGCCGATTTCACCGATCAGCCCAAGGTCGTCAACGGCGCCTCGGACCTGATGGTCGAGGTCTTCGGCGACGCAGGCCGCCATGCCCGCTCGGCGGTCAGCGCGGCCTCTTTGCCCCTCGGCGTCGCAGTCGAGATCGAAGCGATCTTCGAAGTGAAGTGATGCAACTCCCCGCCGCCTTC
>JBFEXG010000351.1:0-2236 GCA_041546005.1 Paracoccaceae bacterium | reverse complement strand
GTCGGACCAAACAAGCGCCTCCGGGCCGCCGTGGGCGACCAGAAGAACCCCGCTCATTTGATCCGGCAGGTTCATCCTTCGATCTCGTGGCCCGCGGCGCGCAGGCGGCGGGCAACTTCGGTGATATGGGCGGGGCCCACCTCGCAGCAGCCGCCAACGATGGTGGCCCCCTGATCGACCCAGCCCATGACGAAGTTGGCGTAGGTCTCGGGGCCAAGATCACGGCGGGCGCTCAGGGCATCGACCGTGGGCGAATCCTTGAGGAAATCCTTGGTAATCATCGTGAAGCCGTTGGCATATGCCCCGAAGGGCAGGCCTGCGGTCTTGATCACGTTTAGAGCCGCTCCCATCGCCTCTGGGGCCGAACAGTTGGCCAGAAGCGCATCCGCGCCGCCCTCCTTGGCGATGCGGACAACCTCGGTAACCGGCTCGCCCGAGCGCAGGCGCGAGCCATCCTCATCGTCGACCGTCACCGAAAGCCAGACAGGCTTGCCTGCCGTCTTGGCGCCTTCGAGGATCGAGCGGGCATGGGCCACGGAGGCAACCGTCTCGCACAAGAGGAAATCGACATGCGGCGCAAGTTTCTGCGCCACCTCGGCATATTTCGCCACCGCCTCGTCATGCGGCGGATGCACGTCGGGGCGATAGCTTGCCACCAAGGGGCCGATCGAACCCGCGATCTTGCCATGCCCAGCCGCCTTGCGCGCGGCCTTGGCCTCTTCCACCGCCGCCTCGTGCAGCTCGTCGAACTTGCCGTCGATGCCGGTTTTCACCAGTCGGTCGTGGTGGATGCAGTAGGTGTTGGTTGTGGCGATGCCTGAGCCTGCGCGGAAGTAATCCTCGTGCACAGCCTCGACCATGCCGGGATGATCCATCATCACTTGGGTTGACCACAGCGGCGTGGGCCGGTCACCGGCGCGGTGGATGAGTTCCTGCCCCATGCCGCCATCGAGAAGCGTGATTTTGGTCATGCGCGGATCCTTTCGTTGGTGGCATCCCACAGCGGCTGGTCTTCCTGAACAACCGCACGGCAGCGCTCGCCGTAGATTTCAACCTCGATCTCGGTGCCAGGCACCGCGAGGTCGGTCCGCAGCATCCCGAAGGCGATCGAGGCATTCACCCGATAGCCCCAGCCGCCGCTCGTCGTCTCGCCAACGATCTTTCCGTCGTGCCAGAGGGTCGACATATAGGGCGCGTCGGCCTCGCCTGCGTCGACCACGAGGGTGACGAAGCGCTTCTTGCTGCCCCGCTGCTTCTCGGCCAGAAGCGCCGCCTTGCCGGGGAAATCCTGCGGTTTGTCGAACTTGATGAACCGCTCGAGCCCACCTTCAAGAAGGCTGTAATCGGTCGAAAGATCGCCCTTCCACGCGCGATAGCCTTTCTCGAGGCGGAGCGAGTTCAGCGCCCACATCCCGAAGGGCTTGGCGCCGCCTTTGAGGATGGCGTCATAGATCGCGGGCAGGTCTTCGTCGTCGGCATGGATTTCCCAGCCAAGCTCACCGGCAAAAGACACGCGCAGCAAGAGAACATGTTTGCCCGCGACCTTGGCAGTCTGGCGCGAGAGCCAGCCTTCGTGCAGGTCGGCCTCCTCGGTGATCGGCTCGAGAAGCTCGCGGGTTTTCGGGCCGGTGACGATCAGCGTGCCGGTGCCGACTGTATCGTCGGTCAGCTCGATGCCACTGCCTTCGGGCAGGTTGGCCTTGAGATACTCGAAATCGTGCCACTGGGCCGCACCTGCGGTGATGAGCGTAAACAGCTCCTCATCATGCCGGATGATCGACATCTCGGTGAGGATGCGACCGCGCTTGTCGGGGAAATAGGCGAGGTTCATCCGGCCCACCTTGGGCAGGCCGCCCGAGATCAGGCCGCGCAGCCATTCGGCAGCGCCATCATTGCGCAGCGTGTAGCGCGAAAAGCCCGGCAGATCGAGAACGCCAACGCCATCGCGCACCGCCTCGCATTCCTCGCGGATGCGCTCGGCCCACGGGCCTGCGCGGTTCCATGTCTGGGTGCTTTCCTCGCTCAGATCGTCGCCCGGTTTGGCGAACCAATTGGCCCGTTCCCAGCCGTTATAGGCGCCCATCTGGCCGCCAAGCTCTTTGATCTTGGCATCGAGGGGCGAATGCTTGCGATCTTTGCCGGCGGGCCAGCGGTGCCACGGGAAATGCATGGCGTATTCGTGGCCATAGATCTCCATGCCCCGTTCCACGCAATAGTCGTGATCGGTGTAGTCGGT
>JBFEXG010000002.1:0-32789 GCA_041546005.1 Paracoccaceae bacterium | reverse complement strand
GATCCGGTTCCGGCGCTTTCCTCGCCGCAGATGGTGGCGCGGCCGGCATCGAGAAGGTTACCAAAGAATTTCCACCCCGTCGGCGTCTCATAGCAGGGAATGCCCAGAGAGACCGCCACGCGGTCAACCGCAGCCGAGGTTGGCATTGAGCGGGCGACGCCTTTGAGGCCCCGTGCATAGGCCGGAGCAAGATGCGCCTGCGCCGCCAAAAGAGCGAGGCTGTCGGAGGGCGTCACATAGCAGCCGCGCCCGACGATCATGTTGCGATCGCCGTCGCCGTCGCTCGCTGCGCCAAAGTCCGGTGCACCGGGGCCCATCATCACATCCATCAGGGTCTTGGCCCAGATCGGGTTGGGATCGGGATGGCCGCCGCCGAAATCGGGCAGGGGGATCGCATTGACAACCGTTTCACTCGGCGCGCCGAGCTCGTCCTCGAGGATAGCCTTGGCATAGGGGCCGGTGACGGCGTGCATCGCGTCAAACCGCATCCGGAAACCGCCCGCGAAAAGAGCGCCGATGGCCTCGA
The DNA here is from genome assembly GCA_041546005.1 of Paracoccaceae bacterium. GTDB lineage: Bacteria > Pseudomonadota > Alphaproteobacteria > Rhodobacterales > Rhodobacteraceae > RFZI01. The sequence continues at coordinate 32,263 of JBFEXG010000002.1, read as the reverse complement.
AATCAAAAAGCTGCCGCATCATCGCGGCATAGTCTGCGACCGGATCGACAACCTCGACAATCATCCCAGCCAGCGCCGACTGGCCGAGCGCTTGAAGATCGACATCGGTCGTCTCGACAATCAGATATTCAGCGAGCTTCTGGCTCTCGGCATAAATACGGTCGGTAACGTGCTCAGGTGCAGGGCCGCCGTTGGGGGTGTTGTATTTGAGGCCGAAATCCTCGTCCGGCCCGCCGGGATTATGGCTTGCCGAAAGGATCAGCCCGCCGTCGCTGTGCCGCTTGCGGATCAGGTGCGACGCGGCGGGGGTCGAGAGTATCCCGCCTTGACCGACAATCGCGCGCGCTGCGCCATTTGCCGCCGCCATCCGCAGGATCACCTGAATGGCGCGGTCGTTGAAATAGCGCCCGTCACCGCCGATCACGAGCGATTTGCCCTGCACCCCGCCAATCGCGTTGAAGATCGCCTGAACATAATTCTCGAGGTAATGCCGCCCCATGAAGACCCGCGTCTTTTTGCGCAGGCCGCTGGTGCCCGGCTTCTGCCCCTCGATTGGGCGGGTCGCGACTGTCAGAAATTGCATCGGCTACAGCCATCACCAAACAGAGATACGGATCGAACCACAGTGGTCGCCGGATTGGCGGCGCTGTCAAGCCAACTTGACCGAGGTGGGGCAATCGCAGTCTGGCAAAGCGGCGTGGCCTCTGGCAGGCTGGGGCCACCAAAGCGGGCCGGAGATCCGGATGAAAGTATTGAATCTTTTGTGGGAGGCTTGGCTTGCGGCGGGCCGCGCCAATATCGGCCTCGCAGCGGCGGGCGTGGCTTTCTATGCGCTCTTCTCTCTCTTTCCCGGTCTTGCGGCGCTCATCGCGCTTTTCGGTCTGTTTGCCGATCCCGGTGTCGTCGATAGCCAGCTTGCGCTGATGAAAGAACTGATCCCCGAGCAGATATTCCTTCTGCTTGAGGACCAGCTTTCCCGCCTTCTATCGGCACAGTCCGGCACGCTCGGCTGGACCACCGCGATTTCGATCGCCATTGCCCTGTGGTCTGCACGCGCGGGCGTTGGGGCGTTGATGACGGGCCTCACGGCCGTGCACGGCCGCGCCAACAGGGGCGGGTTCTGGCACGCGCTGACAGCTTTGGCGTTGACCTCGGTCTTGATCGCCATGGCCGCCGCGGCTCTCCTTCTCGTAGTTGTCGCGCCGATTGCCTTGTCGGCCTTCGGGGTGGTGGGATCATCGGCCTTGGCGCTTGAGATCGTGCGCTGGTTTGCCACGATTGGCCTACTTCTGTCGGGCCTGTGGCTTCTCTACCGCTTTGGCCCGGCGGGTGGCGGCGCCAATTGGCCGGTTCTCAGCCCCGGCTCGGTCTTTGCCATTCTGATCTGGTTCGCCGCCTCGCAGGGCCTTGCGGTCTATCTCACGAACTTTGCCTCGTACAATCAGGTCTATGGCTCGATCGGTGCGGTTGTCGCTCTTTTGATGTGGTTCTACATCACCGCCTATCTGGTGCTTTTGGGCGCCGCTCTGGACGTCGCGCTTGATCGAGGGGCCGGCCCCGCCCAAACGGAATAGTCGGGTGCCCTTGAAGCCCCCGCCACGGGCCACTAAGACTCGGGCAAGACATTGTGTTTATCGACGTACGCGTCCCGCTCCAGAAGGCTGACCCGATGAAAGACCCGATCGAGACCTACATGAACCTCGTCCCCATGGTTGTTGAGCAGACAGCCCGTGGCGAGCGTGCCTACGACATCTTCTCGCGCCTTCTCAAAGAGCGCATCATCTTCGTCTCCGGCCCCGTCCATGACGGCATGAGCCAGCTGATCGTGGCGCAGCTTCTGCACCTCGAGGCCGAGAACCCGAAGAAAGAAATCTCGATGTATATCAACAGCCCCGGCGGTGTCGTCACCTCGGGCCTGTCGATCTATGACACGATGCAGTACATCCGCCCCAAGGTTTCGACCCTTTGCGTGGGTCAGGCCGCCTCGATGGGCTCGCTCCTACTGACTGCCGGTGAGCCGGGAATGCGGTTCTCGCTGCCCAACAGCCGGATCATGGTCCACCAGCCGTCGGGCGGCTATCAGGGCCAGGCGACGGACATCATGATCCACGCGCAAGAGACCCAGAAGCTCAAGACCCGTCTCAACGAGATCTACGTCACCCACACGGGCCAGAAGCTGAAAGCTGTTGAAGCTGCCCTCGAACGCGACAACTTCATGTCGCCCGAAGAGGCAAAGGAATGGGGCCTTATCGACGAGATTCTGACCCGTCGTCCCGCGGCAACGGAATAATCAGCACCCCGATCTCGCGGCGTTTTTGCCGTTGTAGACCTTCCCACCCTGTCCTAGTCTTTATGTCCAAGGGTAGGGTGAGTGACCAACAAGCGGCATAGCGCCGAGAGGAACAGCATGGCGAATTCGACAGGCAGCGACAGCAAGAACACGCTCTACTGCAGTTTCTGTGGCAAGAGCCAGCACGAGGTGCGCAAGCTGATCGCAGGCCCGACCGTGTTCATTTGCGATGAATGCGTCGAACTGTGCATGGACATCATCCGCGAGGAAACCAAATCGACCGGTCTCAAGTCGGGCGAGGGCGTTCCGACCCCGCGCGAGATTTGTGCCGTGCTCGATGATTATGTGATCGGCCAGCAGCACGCCAAGCGCGTCCTGTCGGTGGCGGTCCATAACCACTACAAGCGTCTCAACCATTCGACCAAAGCGGCCGATATCGAGCTGGCGAAATCCAACATCCTGCTGATCGGCCCGACCGGCTGCGGCAAGACGCTGCTGGCCCAAACCTTGGCCCGTATTCTCGACGTGCCGTTTACGATGGCCGATGCGACAACCCTGACCGAAGCGGGCTATGTTGGCGAAGATGTCGAGAACATCATCCTCAAGCTTCTGCAGGCCAGCGAATACAACGTTGAGCGGGCACAGCGCGGCATCGTCTATATCGACGAGGTCGACAAGATCACCCGCAAGTCCGACAACCCCTCGATCACCCGTGACGTATCGGGCGAGGGCGTGCAGCAGGCGCTTCTGAAGATCATGGAGGGCACCGTGGCCTCCGTGCCGCCCCAAGGCGGGCGCAAACATCCCCAGCAGGAATTCCTGCAGGTCGATACCACCAACATCCTCTTCATCTGCGGCGGCGCCTTCTCGGGCCTCGAGAAGATCATTTCGCAGCGTGGCAAGGGTTCGGCGATGGGCTTCGGCGCCGATGTGCGCGATCCTGAAGATCGCGGCGTGGGCGAAATCTTCAAAGAGCTTGAACCCGAAGACCTCCTGAAATTCGGCCTCATCCCCGAATTCGTCGGCCGCCTGCCGGTGATCGCAACCCTGACCGACCTCGACGAGGCCGCTCTGGTCACGATCCTGACCGAGCCGAAGAATGCGCTCGTCAAGCAATACCAGCGCCTCTTCGAGATCGAAGACACCAAGCTGACCTTCACAGACGATGCGCTCAGGGCCATCGCCAAGCGCGCCATCGAACGCAAGACCGGCGCCCGCGGCCTGCGCTCGATCATGGAAGACATTCTGCTCGAGACCATGTTCGAGCTTCCCGGCATGTCCTCCGTGACCGAAGTCGTCGTCAATGAAGAAGCGGTTGGTCCGGGCGCGGCGCCCTTGATGATCCATGCGGATGGGGCGAAAAAGCCCAAAGAGGCCGCGAGCGCCAGCTAGGATGAAAGACCCGGTCCGGCATATCTCGACCGGGTCTCCCTTCGAGGCCCGCATAGGCTATTCCCGTGCGGTCGTTGCCGATGGCCTCGTTCATGTGGCCGGAACCACCGGCTACGACTACGCCACCATGACCATGCCCGACAGCGTCACAGACCAGTGCCGAAACGCGCTCGGCACCATTGGCCGCGCGCTGGCAGAGGCCGGCACCAGCCTCGATCACGTCGTCCGCGTCCGCTACATCCTGCCCGACAAGGCCGACTGGCCCGCCTGCTGGCCGATCACCTCCGAGGCCTTCGCCACGGCGCGCCCGGCGGCCACGATGATCGTCGCCGGCTTGCAAGAGCCGGAGATGAAGATCGAGATCGAGGTCACGGCCCGCATCCCCGCCTGACCTTCTTTTGGCCCTGAAATACTCCGGGGGAGCGCCGCTAGGCGCGGGGGCAGCGCCCCCCTGCCGAAGGCCTCCCTCCCCTCTGGACCTTTGCCCCCGTTTGGGGCATGAGAGAGCAGCATTACCGGAGACGACCCATGGGCCTTCTGAACACGATCAAGCGGCTTTTCACCTGGTGGGACGGGCAGACGCTCAACACCCAGCTTTTCACCTGGCGCAAAGGCATCAAGGTTGGTCAAGACGCCGAGGGCAATATCTTCTACCGCACCCGCGACGACAGCAAACGCTGGGTCATCTACAACGGCGAGATCGAAGGTAGCCGCATCGGCGCCGATTGGCACGGCTGGTTGCACCGCACCTTCGATTCCCCGCCGACAGAAACTCCGATGGCGCACAAGCCTTGGGAAAAGCCGCACGTCGAAAACCTTACCGGCTCGGCCATGGCCTATGCCCCTGTCGGTTCGATCCGTCGCGCCGCCGATCCGGCGAAACGCAGCGACTACGAGGCTTGGCAGCCCGAATAGGAGCGCCCGATGCGCGAGAATGTCACTGAAACCGTCGTAGGAGCCGTCGTGGTCGCGGTGGCGGCTGGCTTCATGTGGTATGCGGCGGGCGTGAGCGGCATGGGTTCAGGCGGAAACGGCTATGAGCTGACCGCTGAATTCCGCTCGGCCGAAGGCGTGACGGTCGGGACCGACATCCGCATGGCTGGCGTCAAGGTCGGCACGGTGACGGGCCTCGCGCTCGACCCCAACACGTTCCGCGCTCAGGCGACCCTCTCGATCAACGAGGGCATCCCGGTGCCGGATGACAGCACGGCGATTGTCTCCTCCGAGGGGCTCCTCGGTGGCAATTTCGTCGAAATCGTTCCGGGTGGCTCGTTCGACAACTACGCCGAAGGCGCGCAGATCCTCGACACCCAAGGATCGATCAGCGTGGTTCAGCTTCTTCTGAAATTTGTCAGCGGCGGCGAGGATAAATGATCCGCGCGGCGGCGCTTCTGGCTTTTGGGGTCGCCCTGATTGCGGCCCGAGCGGCGGCGCAGGAGGCCATCGAGGTCATCCCACTCGATCCCGCTGCCGAGGGCGAAGCTCTGGGCGAGCAGGGGCCGGAACTGACCCCGCAAATCCATGTGACACAAGGCGTTGCGGGCCGCCTTCGGGTTCTCGACAAGATCACCGGCGTCGTCACAGACGCAACCCTCCGCCTTGGCGAAAGCGCCACGGTCGGCCACCTTGTGATTACTCTGGGCGACTGTCGCTATCCGACCGACAACCCCGCTGGCGACGCCTTTGGCGAGATGACCATTACCTATGATGTGGCCGAAACGCCGATCTTTGTCGGCTGGATGATCGCCTCGGCCCCGGCGCTCAACGCGCTGGATCATCCGCGCTATGACGTGTGGATGCTGAGCTGCATCACGTCCTGAGCCGTTGGCTCCGGAGCAGCGCTGAAATCAGCCTTCACGACGAGAGCTTCGCTCAGGCGGCGGCGATACTCTGTCCTTGGGATCTCTTCCGCTCCCAGCGTCTTGAGGTGATCGGTCAGGAACTGCGTGTCAAATAGAACGTAACCCGCCCGTTTGAGGCGGGTTACGAGATAGGCGAGCGCGATTTTCGAGGCGTCGGTCCGGCGCGAAAACATACTCTCGCCAAAAAACGCCCCTGCGAGCGCAACACCATAGACCCCGCCGACGAGTGCCTCCTCCTCCCAGACCTCGACGGAATGGGCGAGACCACGGTCAAACAGAGCGAGATAAAGCGCTCGGATCGGTGCGTTGATCCATGTCTCTGAGCGGTCGGCGCAGCCGTCGACCACGCCGGCGAAATCTTTGTCGAAGGTGATCTTGTAAGGTTCCTGCCGAATCCTGCGTCCTAGGCTGCGAGAGATGTGGAACCGGTCTAGGGGGATGATCCCGCGCTGGCGGGGATCGACCCAGAAAATCTCGGGGTCGTCGCGACCTTCCGACATCGGGAAGATGCCGGAAGCATAGGCCATCAAAAGAAGATCGGGCGTCAGATGAGCGGGATCATCCCTCATGCCGACGCCCGCTGGATCAATGCAGATTGGCCTCGAGCCACTTTTCCAGCCAGTGGATATTGTAGTTGCCCGACAGAACGTCCGGCTCTTCGAGCAGCGCGTGGAAGAGCGGCACCGTGGTGTCGATCCCGTCGACGATCAGCTCGCCCAGCGCCCGCTTGAGCCGTGCCAGCGCCTCGGGGCGGTCGCGGCCGTGGACGATGAGCTTGCCGATGAGGCTGTCGTAATAGGGCGGGATCCGGTAGCCGTCGTAGAGGGCCGAGTCCATCCGCACGCCAAGGCCACCCGGCGCGTGATACTGGGTGATCTTGCCGGGGCAGGGGGCAAAATTCGGCAGTCGCTCGGCGTTGATCCGCACCTCGATCGAATGGCCGTTGATCTTGAGATCGTCTTGCGTGAACGACAAGCCAAGGCCTGCGGCCACGCGGATCTGTTCGCGCACGAGGTCTTGGCCGAAAATGCTCTCGGTGACAGGGTGTTCCACCTGCAGGCGGGTGTTCATCTCGATGAAGTAGAATTCGCCGTCCTCATAGAGGAACTCGATCGTGCCCGCGCCGGAATAGCCCATCTTGCCGATAGCATCGGCGCAGATCTTGCCGATCCGGGCGCGCTCTTCGGGGGTGATGCAGGGGCCGGGGGCCTCTTCAAAGACCTTCTGGTGGCGGCGCTGCAGCGAGCAGTCGCGCTCGCCAAGGTGAACGCCCTTGCCCATCCCATCGCCGAAGACCTGAATCTCGATGTGACGCGGCTTCTGGAGGTATTTCTCCATATAGACCTCGTCATTGCCGAAGGCGGCCTTGGCCTCGGAACGGGCGGTCAGGAAGGCGGTCTCGATCTCTTTCTCGCTCTTGGCGACCTTCATGCCGCGGCCGCCGCCACCGGCGGTGGCCTTGATGATGACCGGATAACCCATTTCGGCCGCCACGCGCTTGGCGGTGCCCAGATCGGGAACCCCGCCCTCAGAACCCGGAACAACCGGAATTCCAAGCATCTTGGCGGTTTCTTTCGCGGTGATCTTGTCGCCCATCTGGCGGATATGTTCGGCCGAAGGGCCGATGAAGGTCAGGCCGTGATCTTCGACAGCCTGAACGAAGGCCGCGTTTTCCGACAGGAAGCCATAGCCCGGGTGGATCGCCTGAGCGCCGGTGATCTCGCAGGCCGAGATGATCGAGGGAAAGCTCAGATAGCTTTGCGACGACGGGTTGGGGCCAATGCAAACGGCCTCGTCGGCCATTCGCACATGCATCGCATCGGCATCGGCGGTCGAATGAACCGCGACCGATTTGATCCCCATTTCGCGGCAGGCACGAACCACACGCAGGGCGATCTCTCCGCGGTTGGCGATCAGGATTTTTTCGAACATTGGCCGGGCCTTATTCGATGATCACAAGAGGTGCGCCGTATTCGACCGGTGCGCCGTCTTCAACGAGAAGGCGGGTCAGCTTGCCCGAGCGCGGGGCCGGGATCTGGTTCATCGTCTTCATCGCTTCGATAATGAGGATGGTGTCGCCTTCCTTGACCTGCTGGCCCACGGTGACGAAAGCTGCAGCGCCCGGCTCGGGGGCAAGATAGACCGTGCCGACCATCGGCGAGGTCACGGCGCCGGGGTGCGAGGCGGGATCAGCGGAAGCTGCTGGTGCAGCGGCTGGTGCCGAGGCCGGAGCGGCGACAGCAGCGGGAGCTGCAGCAGGGACGGCGACCGTGGTCACAACCTGCGTCTGGCGGCTGACGCGGACGTTGAGGCTGTCATCTTCGCCATATTCGCGCTTGACCTGAAGCTCGGTGAGATCGTTTTCACGCAGCAGTTCTGCCAGCGCGCGGATGAAGCTCACGTCGCTGTCATGGCTATTGTTGGTGCTCATGTTTTCCTCGGCCCGTTGCCTGTTTCGATATCGCCCCTTCGCCGAAGGCGGGAACGTGATCCTAAGGTATATATGGCAACCGCGCGGAGGTGGGAAGGCGGATTGGGCTATTTTATGACGCTAGGTCAGGTGGCCGGTTTGCCAAAGGGATCTCGTCGTCGGCCTGACGTTCCTGCGGTCTCTCGGAAGATGGATCGTCCGCGGCGAGTGGGTGCGTGATTTGCGCGGCGGTCGATTCCGTGCTCGACCGGGATGTCCGGTCGTCGATTTTGGGCTTTGTCTCGCGATCAGGAAGGATGATCACACCGTAGGGTTTGAGCGCGCGGGGTTTTCCGGCCTCTTCGACCCGGCTGGCGTCGCGAAAGGCCGGTTCATCTGGGCGGGGCCGATGATTGGTTGCTGGCGGCTCCGCCTGTCGCGCCGAAGCGTGCGGTGCAGGGTCGGCCGCAGAGGCGGGGCGTGCGGGAGCCGACACTGCCGCAGTGCTGACTGGAAAGGTTACGAGATCCATTTTGTGCGTCCGCAATCCGACGCCCTCACCCGACTCGGGATACTAAGGTGCGAATCTTGCCAAAGAGTTAGCACGAGCGGACAGCGCTCAGGGGGGCTCTGCCCCCGCCCTTCGGGCTCCCCCGGAGTATTTGGGGCCAAAAGAAAAGAGGCCCCGGAGAGACATCCGGGGCCAGAGGGAGCGTTATTTGCCGCGATTTGCGATCAGGTCATCGACCACCGAGGGGTCGGCGAGGGTTGATGTGTCACCCAGCGAGCCGAAGTCGTTTTCGGCGATCTTGCGCAGAATGCGGCGCATGATCTTGCCCGAGCGGGTTTTCGGCAGGCCGGGCGCCCATTGGATGACATCCGGTGATGCGATGGGGCCGATTTCCTTGCGCACCCAGTTGCGCAGCTCGGTTTTCAACTCGTCGGTATATTCCTCGCCGTCCATCAGGGTGACGTAGCAGTAGATGCCTTGGCCCTTGATCTCGTGCGGGAAGCCGACCACGGCGGATTCAGAGACCTTGGGGTGGGCGACAAGCGCGCTTTCGACCTCGGCGGTGCCCATCCGGTGGCCGGAGACGTTGATCACGTCGTCAACCCGGCCGGTGATCCAGTAATAGCCGTCTTCGTCGCGGCGGCAGCCGTCGCCGGAGAAATAGTAGCCCTTGTAGTCGGAGAAATAGGTTTTCACGAAGCGATCGTGATCGCCAAAGACGCTCCGCATCTGGCCGGGCCAGCTGTCTTTCATGCACAGGACGCCTTCGGCGGCGGTCTCGGTGATTTCTTGGCCGGTCGTGGCGTCGAGGATCACCGGCTGGACGCCGAAGAAGGGAACCGTGGCCGAGCCGGGCTTGGTGGCGATGGCGCCGGGAAGGGGGGTCAGAAGGTGGCCACCGGTTTCGGTCTGCCACCAGGTGTCGACGATCGGGCAATTCCCCTTGCCGACGACATCGTTATACCAGTTCCAGGCTTCGGGGTTGATCGGCTCGCCCACGGTGCCGAGCACCTTGAGCGACGAGAGATCGTGCTGGTTCACCCAGTCCGGCCCATGCGCCATGAGCGCGCGGATCGCGGTCGGGGCGGTGTAGAACTGGTTCACTTTATGCTTCTCACACACAGCCCAGAAGCGCCCGAAATCGGGGTAGGAGGGCACGCCTTCAAACATCAGCGTGGTCGCGCCGTTGGCGAGGGGCCCGTAGACGATATAGCTGTGGCCGGTGACCCAGCCGACATCGGCGGTGCACCAGTAGATATCGCCATCGTGGTAGTCGAAGACATATTCGTGGGTCATCGAGGCCCAGACGAGATAGCCGCCAGAGGTATGCAAGACGCCTTTGGGTTTGCCGGTCGAGCCTGAGGTGTAGAGGATGAAGAGCGGGTCTTCGGCCCCCATCACTTCGGGCGGGCAATCGGTCGAGGCGTGGGCCATGACTGTGTGCAGATAGATGTCGCGGCCCTCTTTCATCGGCACGCTGCCGCCGGTGCGCTCGACCACGAGGGTTTTCACATCGCCACAGATCGCCATGGCCTTGTCGACATTGACCTTCAGCGGCGTGTTCTTGCCGCCGCGCGGGGCTTCGTCGGCGGTGATCACGAGCGAGGCGCCACAGTCGGAGATGCGGCTGGCCAATGCATCGGGCGAGAAACCGGCGAAAACGATCGAGTGGACCGCGCCGACGCGAGCGCAGGCGAGCATGGCATAGGCGGCCTCGGGGATCATCGGCATATAAAGGATGACCCGGTCGCCTTTCTTCACGCCTTGCGATTTCAGGACGTTGGCGAATTTGTTCACCTGCTCGGAGAGCTCGAGATAGGTGATGTGCTTGGATATGTTGGGATCGTCCGCTTCCCAGATGATGGCGATCTGGTCCGCGCGAGTTTCAAGATGCCGGTCAACGCAATTGGCCGAGACGTTGAGCTGCCCATCCTCGAACCATTTGATCGAAACATCGGGGTAGGCGAAGGTCGTGTCTTTGACCTTGGAGAAGGGCTTGATCCAGTCGATCCGCTTGCCGTGCTCGGCCCAGAAGGTGTCAGGGTCGGCGATAGAGGCCGCGTACATTTGGTCGTACTTGGCCTTGTCGATATGGGCATTGGCCGCGAAATCTGCGGTGGGCGGATAGAGTTTGGTCATGGCTTTCCCCAGTTCTTTACGGGTGTTGCGGCTCCGCGGGGGCGGAGTCGCAAGTAATCAGATGGCGAGATATTTCGCTCTAAGCGCTTCGTCATCAAGCACTTCCTGCGCGGAACCGTCATAAACGACGGTTCCGGTATCGAGGATCACGGCCCGATCGGCGAGTTTGAGCGCCGCGACGGCGTTCTGTTCGACGATGATCGTTGTGATGCCTTGATCGCGGATAATCGCGAGGGTTTTGGCAATTTCTTGAACGATTACGGGGGCGAGGCCCTCGTAGGGTTCGTCAAGAAGCAAAACCTTGATGTCGCGGGCCAGTGCGCGGGCGATGGAAAGCATCTGTTGCTCGCCGCCCGAAAGGGTGACGCCCTCCTGCTTGCGGCGTTCGCCAAGTCGCGGGAAGAGTTCGTAGATCCGCTCAAGCGACCAGCCCTTGGGCGGGGCAATTTGCGCCAGTTGCAGGTTTTCCTCGACCGTCAGGCCGGGGATGATGCGCCTATCTTCGGGAACGAGGGCAATACCAGCCTGCGCGGCCTGATAGGCTTTCATCTCGTGCAGCGGCTTGTGATCGAGCCAGATCTCGCCGTGTTTGAGCGTCGGATTGTCGAGCCGGGCGATGGCGCGGAGCGTCGAGGTCTTGCCGGCGCCATTGCGGCCCAGAAGGGCAAGGATCTCGCCTTCGTGGATATCAAAGCTGACACCCTGGACGATATAGCTCTCGCCGTAATAGGCGCGAATATCCCAGACCGAGAGGAACTTGGGCGCGGTGGCGGCCATGTTGCGGTTCTTGTCGAAGGGGCCGTCGATGTTCATGTGTTCAACGTGGGTCATGCTGTGCCTCCTCAGACCTGAGCCTCACCGAGATACGCTTCGCGCACCTTCGGATGGCCCTTGATGTTTTCCGGGGTGTCCTCGACGAGGGGGGTTCCCTGCGCCAGAACGGTGATCCGGTCGGCGAGGCTGAATACCACGTGCATGTCGTGCTCGATGATCGCCATGGTGATGTTGCGCTTGTGGCGGATCTCTTTCAGCAGGTCGATCGTGTTGTTGGTATCTGCGCGGGCCATGCCGGCGGTCGGCTCGTCGAGCAAGAGTAGGCGCGGTTCCTGCACGAGGCACATGGCCATCTCGAGGCGGCGCTTGTCGCCGCGGCTGAGAGAGGCCGCATGCATGTGCCGTTTGTCGAGCATGTTGACGTCGGCCAGAATGGCCTCTGCCTGTTCGATAATGCCCTTCTCGTCATGAACGCCTTCGTAGGCATGCATCCGGAACGATCCATCGCGCTTGGCAAAACAGGGGATCATCACGTTTTCGATAACCGAGAGATCGCCAAAGATTTCCGGCGTTTGGAACACTCGGCTGATGCCCATCTGGTTGATCTCGTGCGGCTTGCGCCCCAGAACAGACTGGCCATCGAAAACGACCGAGCCGCTATCTGGGATCAGCTTGCCAACGAGACAGTTCAGCAGGGTCGACTTGCCGGCGCCATTAGGGCCGATGATCGCGTGGCAGGTGTCTTCTTTGACGCTGAGGTTCACGTTTCCTAGCGCCTGAAGGCCGCCGAAGCGCTTGTTGACGCCTTTGACTTCGAGAATTCCCATTGCTTTCTCCTTATTCGGCAGGCGTTGCGCTGGGCGCATCTTCGGATTTGCGGCGGAACAACCGACCGATCCTCTGACCACCTTCGACGAGGCCGCCAGGGAGAGCGATCACGATCACCATGAACATCAGGCCGAGGGTCAGGTGCCAGCCTTCGCCGACGAAGCGGGCAAAGAGCCAAACGACCGCATCTTCTAACCCGTCCGGGAGCCAGCTGAACCAGCTGTGAAGAATGCCCTCGTTGATCTTCGAAAAGATGTTTTCGGCATATTTGATAAAGCCCGCGCCAAGAACCGGCCCCATCAGGGTGCCAACCCCGCCCATGATGGTCATCAGAACAACTTCGCCCGAAGCGGTCCATTGCATGCGTTCCGCACCGGCAAGCGGGTCCATCGCGGCGAGGAGGCCACCGGCGAGGCCGGCATACATCCCCGAGATCACGAAAGCCGCGAGCGTATATGGGCGCGAGTTAAGGCCGGTATAGTTGAGGCGATTCTGATTTGACTTGATCGCGCGCAGCACCAGGCCAAAGGGCGAGCGGAAGATCCGCAGGCTTAGGTAGAAGCCGAGGATCGCGACAACCGCGCAGAAATAGTACCCTACGTTGAAGGTGAAATCCCATGGGCCCAGATCAAGGGTCCAGCTCGAGTTCATCTCAAGGCCAAAGAGGCTCGGGACGGGCAGGGACGCAGAGGTCGGCGCGGCATCAAGGATGCGCGGGTCGTTGAGGTTGAGCTGAAGCCCGGTCTCGCCGTTGGTGATCGGGGTAAAGACCGAATAGGCAAGCCGGTAGGACATCTCGGCGAAGGCAAGTGTCAGGATCGAGAAATAGATCCCCGACCGCCGCAGCGAAATGAAGCCGATGACCAGAGCAAAGACCCCCGCCAGCAGAGTTGCTAGGAGGATGGCCGGCAAGACGTTCATCGACAAAAGCTTGAACATCCAGACAGCCGAGTAGGAGCCGATCCCGAGGAAGGCCGCGTGACCGAAGGAGAGGTAGCCGGTCAGACCGAAGAGGATGTTGAAGCCGATAGCCATCAGGCCGTAGATGGCGAACCGCTGCATCAGGGCGGGATAGCCAGCGTTGAACTGCGCCAGCGCCGAGTCGCTCGGGAAGGGGTTGAGAAGGAAGGGCGTCAGCAGGGTCAGTGCGATGACGATGAGTAGAAAGCGGGTGTCTTTTTGCGACAGACCGAGCATGGACTAGTCCTCCATCACGCCCTTGCGACCCAGAAGGCCGCGCGGACGGGTGAGCAGAATGACGATGGCGACGAGATAGATGATGATCTGGTCGATACCGGGAATGATGTTCTTGACTTCGTTCATCGAGGCAAAGGCCTGAAGGATCCCAAGAAGGAAGCCCGAGGCAACGGCGCCCGAGAGCGACCCCATGCCGCCGACAACCACAACCACGAACGACAGGACGAGGAAGTCCATTCCCATGTGATAGTTGGGCGACAGGATCGGCGTATACATCACGCCCGCAAGGCCCGCGACGGCGGCAGCGATGCCGAACATCAGGGTAAAGCGGCGGTCGATGTCGATGCCGAGCAGGCCTACGGTCTCGCGGTCGGCCATGCCGGCCCGCACAACCATCCCGAAGGTGGTGAATTGCAGGAAGGCAAAGACAGCGGCGATCACAGCGGCCGAGAAGAAGAAGTAGATCAGACGCCAGACCGGATAGGACAGGTTCAAGCCGAAGATGGCCATCTCAATCGTGCCGCGAAAGTCGGACGGGGCCGGGGTCGGGATCGGGTTGGCGCCGAAGAAATACTTGATGATTTCCTGCAGAACGATCGCAAGGCCGAAGGTCACAAGGATCTGGTCGGCGTGCGGACGCTTATAGAAATGCTTGATCAGGCCGCGTTCCATGACGAAGCCGACAAGCATCATCACAGGAATTGCCAGCAAGATCGCCAGCGGGACCGACCAATCGATCAGGAAGCCGCCGAAACCCTCGCCGAACCATTCGATGACATAGGGAACTTTGACCTTGAGCGGATTGCCCAGAAAGTCCTTCTGGGTCGCATCGACGATCTCGAGGCTGATATTGAAGATACGCTGCATCGTGACGGCAACGAAAGCGCCGATCATGAAAAGCGCGCCGTGCGCGAAATTGACCACGCCCAGCGTGCCGAAAATAAGCGTCAGCCCCATCGCGATCAGCGCGTAGGCACCGCCCTTTTCAAGCCCGTTGAGGATCTGGAGGAATAAAGCGTCCATGGTCCCACCCTGTCCTTGGAAATCTGATGGCCCGTCTCAGTGCGGGCATTTGTGAACCGGCCGCGTCGGGCGCGGCCGGTTCTGCAATCCGGCGATTAGCCGTTGTTGCATTCGCCGAGGCTGGCCTCAGCACCACCGAACATCGGGTGATCGGCCGCATACTCGACCTGAGCGCGCGGAGTCACTTCGACGATTTCGAGGGTGTCGTACTCGTTGGCCGGGCTGTCTTTGCCCTTCATGACGAGGACGTCCTTGAAGCACTGGTGGTCTTCGGCGCGGTATGTGGTTGCACCGATACCCATGCCGTCGAACTCAAAGCCCTCGAGGGCGGCCGCGATCTGGCAGGGCTCGAAGGTGCCGGCGCGGGTTGCCGCGTCTGCATAGAGCAGGGTCTGCACATAGGCGGTGTGGGCGGCGCCTGACGGCGGACGGCCATACTTTTCGCCGAACGACTTGACGAAGGCCTGGGTGCCCGGATCCTGCAGCTGCCAGTTCCAGTTCATGGTGCCATACACACCCTGAATGTTGGAGCCAGCGCCCGCTGCCATCAGTTCCGAGTAGAGCGGAACGATGATCTCGAACTGCTTGCCGTTCACCATCTTGTCACGCAGACCGAACTGAACGGCCTGAGTCAGCGAGTTGACCATGTCTCCGCCGTAGTGGTTCAGGATCAGAACATCTGCGCCCGAGTTGATCACCGGAGCGATATAGGACGAGAAGTCGCCGGCGCCGACCGGGGTCAGCACGTTGTTGACGGTTTCCCAGCCGATGGCTTCCGTCGAAGCGGCGATCGATTCCTGCTGCGTCCAGCCCCAGGTGTAGTCGGCGGTCAGGTGATAGGCGCGGCGCTCGCTGCCATAGGCGTTTGACAGCACCGGAGCGATGGCCGCCCCCGACATGTAGGCGTTGAAGAAGTAACGGAAGCCGTTGGCTTTCCGGTCCTTGCCCGTGGTGTCGTTCGAGTGGGTCAGACAGGCCATGAAGATGACGCCGGCTTCCTGGCAGAGG
This sequence comes from Paracoccaceae bacterium, assembly GCA_041546005.1. Classification (GTDB taxonomy): domain Bacteria; phylum Pseudomonadota; class Alphaproteobacteria; order Rhodobacterales; family Rhodobacteraceae; genus RFZI01. Next base: position 16,829 of record JBFEXG010000002.1, on the reverse strand, counting down.
CCCTGAACGGCGATCGCGGTGCCCGACGAGGAGCCGCCGGTCACCATGACCACGCCGTCTTTCTGGATCATCGACTGCGCCAGAGCGCGAGCAACGTCAGACTTGGTCTGGTCGTCGCCGGTCACATACTCAACCTTCTTGCCGAGGATACCGGTGCCGTCCAGCGTCTTGGACGACATGGTGTTCAGCATGCCGCCGTCACCACCACCGTTGAGGTGCTCAACGGCGAGCTCATAGGCGCGAAGCTCGTCGAGACCCTCTTCGGCATAGGCGCCGGTCTGGGGCACGGCGAAGCCAAGCTTGACCGACGAACCGGTGGGCTCGTTGGTGTAGGCCGAGGCCGAGGACGTGAAGATAGTCGGAAGCGCAAGACCGGCGCCGGTCACGGCACCTGTCTTCAGCACGCCACGACGTGAGAAGTTCATTTTGGACATGAGTCCCTCCCTTTCATGTTAGCCGGCGAAGCCTCCACACTTCGACAGCACGCATTTTACAATGCTGGCTCATTATCGGGCTCGGTTCGAAAAATTCGCAACAAGTGCCTCAGAGGAAATAAAAATTTTGTAAAGACTTGGACAGATTGAAGTTGTAAAGTGTAAATATATTTTCTCGCTCCTGCAGAAAACACCGGAAAACAATTGAAAAAGCCGACCTGCACATGACCCAGAGACGATTGACAGGCTCTCGTATTCGCGAACGTCGGCTCGATGCCGCAATGCGGCAGGCGGATCTGGCGAAAGCCGCCGGAATATCTGCGTCCTATCTCAACCTCATCGAGCACAACCGGCGCAGAATCGGCGGCCGGGTTCTAAACGATCTCGCCCGCGCTCTGGGGCTCGATCCAGCGCAGCTTTCCGAAGGGGCGGAAACCGCGTTGATCGAGGACTTGCGCGGTGCCGCCGCGACGAGGCCTGGCGCAGAGGCGGAGGTTGACAGAACCGAAGAGTTCGCGGGGCGCTTTCCCGGCTGGGCCGGGCTTGTGGCGGATCAGGCGGCTCTGATCGCGCGGCTAGAAGCGAGGGTCAAAATGCTGACTGACAGGATGGCCCACGATCCGCAGCTTTCGACATCGCTTCACGAAGTGATTTCGGCAGTGACATCGATCCGCTCCACCTCGTCGATCCTTGTCGGAAGCGAAGGGTTGGACCGCGACTGGCAAGAGCGGTTTCACCGCAACATCTATAACGATAGCCAACGTCTGGCCGACAGCAGCCGCGCGTTGGTCGGATATCTCGAGGCGCCTGCCGATGGCGGGGCCTTGGCCTTGTCAGCGGTCGAAGAGGTCGACGCCTATTTTGACAGGCGCGGGCATCACATCGCCGAACTGGAATTGCCCGATGGATCGGTCGAGGCGCTTGTCATCGCCGCGGCGTTTGGGAACTCCGGAGCTGAAACACTGCTGCGGGAGCGATTGGCGCTCTATCGGGACGACGCGCAGGCCATGCCGCTCGGTGCCTTCGAAGCGGCTGCGATCGAGCTGCACCACGATCCGGCGCGTCTCGCGGCACAGTTTGGCGTTGGCCCCGCCGCCGTCCTTCGCCGCCTGTCGAGCCTGCCCGACCGGCCCGAGCATCCGGCTTTGGGCTTTGCCGCCTGTGACGGGGCGGGGGCGGTCACTCGGCTCAAGACAATCGAGGGGTTCAGCCTGCCCCGCGCGGTGGCGGCCTGTCCGATCTGGCCGCTGTTTCAAGCGCTCGCGCGCCCCGGTCAGCCGATCCGCGCTATTGTCGCTTTGCCGGGCGAGGGCGGGCGGCGGTTTCTCTGCCATGCGATTGCCGGGCCGCTTGGCCCTGTGCGGTTTGACGGGCTTTCGCCGGTTGGGGCGGTGATGCTCGTGCAAACCGCACCCGCAGGCGCAACCGGAGCGGCAACTCTTGAGGCGGGGGGCGGGTGCCGCATTTGCCCGCGGCCCGCCTGTCCTGCCCGGCGCGAGCCAAGCCTCCTGGCCTGATCGCCCCAGAGGCTTTGACAGCCCTCGGCTTTGCCGTGATAGTCAGCGGAAATGACCAGATCGCACAGAGCCTTGGGAGGGGCATGGGCTATGGGCAAACGTGTCCTGGTGATCGAGGACGAACCCAATATCATCGAGGCGCTCAGTTTCATCCTCTCGCGCGATGGCTGGACAGTGCATACCCATGCCGACGGCCTAAACGCCAACGAGCGGATTCGCGCCACGCCGCCCGATCTGGTGATCCTCGACGTCATGCTGCCCGGCAAGAGCGGCTTTGACATCCTGCGCGATCTGCGTGCCGATCCCGATATGCGGGCCTTGCCGGTCTTGATGCTGACCGCGAGGGGCCAGACCCGCGACCGCGAGCTTGCCGAGAAGCTCGGGGTCAACCGCTTTATCACCAAGCCGTTTTCCAATGCCGAGGTGATTGAAAACGTTCGCGCGCTTGTGGCGGGCTAGCCGATGGCAACCAATGGAAAGAAGCCGGTATTCCTTGAGCGTGCCAACTACCGGCAGCGCAGGCTTCAGGATGTCGCGCGCCTTTTGCCTGTGCTGGCGGCGGTTCTGTTCGTCCTGCCTTTGATCTGGAAACTGACCGGAAATGAAGGCCGAGGGACGTCGGACGTTGTGATCTATCTCTTCGTGATCTGGTCCTGTCTCATCGCCGCCGCTGCGATCCTCTCGCGCAAGCTCCGGCTGCAACCCGGCAACGACGCAAGCAAAGAGGAGAGCTGATGGTCTCCTTCAACTTGCTGGTCGCGGTCTCGCTCGCCTATGTGGCGTTTCTCTTTATCATTGCCTTTGTTGCCGAACGGCAAGCCGAACGCGGCAAGGTCAAATGGCTGCGGTCATCGCTGGTCTATACGCTATCCTTGTCGATCTACTGCACAGCATGGACCTTCTACGGGGCGGTCGGCTATGCGGCTCGCTCGGGTCTTGAGTTCATCACCATCTACCTAGGCCCGACCATCGTGATGATCGGCTGGTGGTGGGTCTTGCGCAAACTCGTGCGGATCGGACGCAGCCAGCGCATCACCTCAATTGCCGACCTGATCTCGTCGCGGTTTGGCAAGTCGACGGCGCTGGGCGTTATCGTCACGCTGATCGCTGTGGTTGCCGCGACACCCTATATCGCCCTTCAGCTTCAGTCGGTGACCCTCTCGACCGCCGTATTTGCCAATGCGTCCGGCCAGAATTGGGGGGCGACCGAGCTGGCCTCGGCAGCGCTTTGGGTGGCGATCGGCCTGACGCTGTTTACCGTGATCTTCGGCACGCGAAACCTTGATGCCAATGAACGCCACAATGGCATCGTCATGGCGATTGCGGTTGAGGCTGTCGTCAAGCTATTTGCGCTCGTCGCGGTCGGGGTCTTCGTAGTTTGGGGTGTCGCGGGTGGGATCAGACCGACACTCGATTTGATCGACGCCTCGGAAATCGCCGAATGGTCGCAGCCGGGGGGGCGTTGGTTTGGCCTGATCTTCCTGTCCGGTGCGGCGTTCCTCTGCCTGCCGCGGATGTTTCAGGTGCTGGTCGTCGAAAACGACGATGAAAGCCGGCTCTCGACCGCGAGCTGGGCTTTTCCGCTCTACCTGATGGTCATGAGCCTTTTTGTCGTGCCGATCGCAGTGGTCGGCCTCGATCTTTTGCCGGAAGGTTCTAATCCCGATCTATTCGTTCTGACCGTGCCCCTCGCTGAGGGCCGCTCGGGCCTTGCGATCCTGTCCTACCTCGGCGGTTTTTCTTCGGCGACCTCGATGGTCATCGTGGCCACCATTGCGTTGTCGACGATGGTGTCGAACCACATCGTCGTGCCGATTTGGCTGTCGAGCCGGGCGGGCGGGGCGATGATGTCGGGGGATGTGCGCTATGCGGTCCTTATGGCGCGCCGTCTGTCCATCGGGGGCGTCCTTCTTCTTGGCTATGTCTACTTTCGCCTCTCCGGGGGAGGCGAGGCTCTGGCGGCAATCGGCCTCATCTCTTTTACCGGCGTTGTGCAAATCCTACCCTCAATGATCGGCGGACTGTTTTGGCGCGGCGCGACGCGCTGGGGCGCGGCGGCGGGCCTCATCACAGGCTTCGCGATCTGGGCCTGGTCCTTGTTCTTGCCCTCTTTCGGGGCGGGCGAGGTTATTCCGCAGATCGTTTTGGATCAGGGGCCGTTTGGTTGGACCTGGCTCCGCCCGCAGGCGCTCTTTGGCTTTGCCGGGCTCGATCCGGTCATCCATGCGGTCCTTTGGTCGATGCTGCTCAATTCGGCCGCCTTTGTGATCGGTTCGGTCCTGACATTCCCGCTCCCGCTCGAGCGGTTGCAGGGTGCGCAGTTCGTCGATGTGTTTGAACATTCCACTGGCACCCGGTCTTGGACCCACGGCGGGGCCGAGGCCGAAGACCTCTTGGTCATGGCCCAACGGATTCTGGGCTCGACCGAGGCGCAGGACATTTTTCAGCACGAGGCGCGGCGGCAGGGCAAGCTGGGCTATTTGCCCGATGTGACGCCCCAGTTCGTCGAAGATCTCGAGCGCGAGCTTGCCGGCTCGGTGGGCGCGGCAACGGCTCATGCGATGGTTGGCCAGTTGGTGCAGGGCGCCAGTGTTTCGGTGGAAGATCTGATCGCCGTGGCCGACGAGACGGCGCAGATCATGGAATATTCCTCTCGCCTAGAAGCGAAATCCGCCGAACAGGAGCGCACCGCTCGCCAGCTGCGGGAAGCGAATGAAAAGCTGACCGCCCTCTCGATCCAGAAAGACGCCTTTCTTGGCCAGATCAGCCATGAGCTGAGAACGCCGATGACCTCGATCCGATCCTTCTCGGATATCTTGCGCGAAGGCGGCGCCTCGGCGGAAATGCAGGCACGGCACGCGGGGATCATTCACGACGAGGCAGTGCGGCTGACGCGGCTTCTCGATGATCTTCTCGATCTTAACGTCCTTGAAAACGGACAAGGGACACTAAGCCGCCAAGAGGGCCAGCTGCGCGACGTGATCGACCGCGCAATCGTGGCATCTGTTGCCAGCGAGAGCGCGATCAAGATCAAGCGCAAGAGTGCAGACGAAGCAATTGCGCTCGATACCGATCTGGATCGATTGACACAGGTGTTTATCAACCTGATCGCCAATGCCCAGAAATACTGCACCGCGGCCGAACCTGTGCTGCGGATCGTGGTGCGCAAGGTGGGCGGGCGGATCGCGGTCGATTTCATCGACAACGGGCAAGGCATCGCCAAGGAACATCAGGAGATGATCTTCGAGAAATTCTCGCGCCTGTCCGATCACCGCAAGGCGGGCGGGGCAGGGCTGGGCCTCGCGATCTGCCGCGAGATCATGATCCGGCTGGGCGGAACGATTTCCTATCTGCCGGGCCAAGGCGGCGCGGCGTTTCGCGTGATCCTGCCAAACGGGACCTAGGCAATCATTTGTTAGCACCGACATCCTAACCTTTGCGCGACAAGGGAAAGGCGGGGCGATGTCCACGGCAGGTGCAGGAATATTGGCGCGCAAGCTTGCAAAACCCGCGCAGGCCGAAAGCGCGGGAACGCCGGCGCCGACGCGCGGTCTGAGGATGGCTGTCGCAAGGGCCTCGCGGGATATTTTCGGCGCAGAGATCGACGTTATCGGCGTCGAACTTGGGCAGAGCGGGCTTGATGACCTCATAGCAGGCCTGACCAAGGCACATTGCATGATCGGCCTTGAGGCGCCGGAGGGGCTGGTTGGCCTCGTTGTAATCGACCCCGAAGCCTTGGCGGCATCAGGTGAAATGATGACCACGGGCCGGATCAAGCCGACACCTGCGGAAGCTCGCACCCCAACCGAGGTTGACGCCGCACTTGTGGAGCCGTTCCTCACGGGCCTGATCAAGGCAATTCAGCGCGATTGTGGCACGTCGCCGCCGGGGGACTGGTTTCCCGCCGTCACGGTCGGACGCCGGTTTTCCGGGACGATGGCGCTCCGTCTGACGCTGCCGGAGCGGCCCTATAGGATCTTTCGCATGACACTCGATCTCGGGGTTGGAGGGCGTCAGGGCGAGATCGCCTTTGCGCTGCCGGTCCCTGCCTCGGCGCGCGAAAAACGGCCCGATCAGCGCAGCTTGCCGGATTGGTCCGCGCTGATGAGCGAGGTTGTCATGCAGACACCGACCGAGGTCGAGGCGATCCTTGGCCGCATCCGGTTGCCACTGTCGATGGCGGATGCGTTGAAGGTTGGTCAGGTGCTGCCGCTCTTGGAATTGGATATCGCCACTGTCAGCCTGCAAGCGCCCGACGGCAGCTGCATCGCCAATTGTCGACTTGGGCAATCGGGGGGAATGCGGGCTGTTCGGATCGAACCAAAGCCAGAAACCGCCATGGAAGAGGGCGGGCATTTTAAATCCCCGCGGACGCGGTTGTCGGAGGTTATCGGCGACGACGCGGTAGACGGGCCAATTCAAGAGGCTTCCGACTAGCGGCGGGACAGCGCTTCAAGCTGGGGCCGCAGAGCCGACTGATTATACCCGGCTTGCGCCACGGTTGTGATGATCTCGTCCACCGGCATCTTGCCCGCCTGTCCAAGGCACCAGACGATCGAAGACCGGTTGCCCGAGGCGCAATAGGCAAGGACCGGCCCCGCCGAAGCCTCGATCGCTGCAAACTGTGCCTCGACCATGCCAAGGTTGAGCGTCTGGTGGCTCACGGGGATGTCGACGAAGGTCAGACCTGCCGCTTCCGCGGCGATCCGAACCACCGCAGATTGAAGCTCCATCGGAACTTCGGCATCGGGCCTGTTGCAGATGACGGTGGTAAATCCCGCCGCTTTGATCTCCGGAATATCGGCGGGATCAATTTGCGGCGAGACTGCGTAGGTATCGGTGATCGGGCGTATTTGCATACGCGATCTTTAGGCGGTGACCAGTGCCGCGTCTAGCCTAGACCGCACCATCGGTGCCGCCCACATTCCGCCAAACATCGACAGGAGGAACACGATCCCGCCGATGCCGCCGTAAGAGAGCGACGCGACCGACGGGCCGGGGCAGAGACCGACAAGACCCCAGCCTGCGCCGAAGAGGATCGAGCCAAGAACAAGGTTGCGGCCGACACGCTGATCAGGTTTGGGCGGGAAGAGGCCACCCAATGCGGGATTGCGGCCATTCGCAACGCGCCAAGCAATCGCCATCGGCAGCATCGCGCCAGCCATGACGAAAGCGAGGGTGGGATCCCAGTCGCCAAAGATATCGAGCCAACCCTGAACCTTGCGGCTATCGGTCATGCCCGAGACGAGAAGACCGGCTCCGAAGAGGCCTCCGGCGATGAAAGCAAAAAGACCGCGCATCAGACGACCCCCAGAAGATGTTTGAACAGGATGATCGAAAGGCCGCCGGCCCCGATATAGAAGACGGTGGCGACAAAGCCGCGCAGCGAAAGCCGCGACATGCCACAGATGCCGTGGCCCGAGGTGCAGCCATTGGCAAGCCGCGTGCCGACGCCTACGAGGATCCCCGCCGCAGCGATGGCCCAGAGGTTGTCGGTGATGAAGTTGTCGCGCGGGCCCACCCAGAAGGAGAGGATGGTTGGCAATAGGAAGAGGCCAGCGATAAACCAGACCCGCTCCTTTGTTTGGTCGCCCGAGGTTCCGTCGACAACACTGCCGATGATGCCCGAGGCCCCCATGATACGTCCGTTGAAAAGTAGATAGACCGCTCCTGCGATCCCGATGAGGCCGCCACCTGCGAGCCCCCAGATCCATTCTTGTTGCATTCGTCTTCCGATGTTCTTCCGTTGGCGAGAGCGCCAGAAATCCAAACCTCATCGTCCGACAAGGAAGGTTTCCCGACACAGAAGAGTCGTCCCTGAGACAAATCCTCCCTGTCCGCAGGCGCAGGCTTGCGGATTGTGGGTAATTCGTGACAGTTTGCAGACAGCCACGCCCTTAGGGGAGAAAAGTGCCTCAAGTCGAATCTTCTTGAGGTACGTTATAAGTGCCTTGTGATACATTGCAACATTGAAATATAAACAAAACGAGATCAGTAGGCCCCAAATGCAAGATCTTGAAGTCGCTGCCAAAGCTATGAACGAAGCTGCCGACGAAGCTGCAGAAGTCTTGAAGGTCTTGTCGAATCCGGCGCGGCTTAGAATCCTCTGCGCCCTTCTTCCGGGCGAATTGTGCGTGAGCGATCTTGAAGAGGTGCTTGGTGCCAGCCAGTCCTATGTATCGGGGCAGCTCGCACGGATGCGCGCCGAAGGCCTTGTCGAGTGTGACCGCGACGGTCGGACCATCCGCTATCGCCTTGCCGACCAACGCGTCGGGCCGATCCTTGAACGTCTCTACGAGGTGTTCTGCCCGGTTCCGGCCAAGGTCTAAGCCTATCCAAACGCAACTTTGGCTTGTCCCGCCACGCAATCGGCGGCCAAATGGGCGTGAGGCTGTGGTAAAGACGGGGGCAAGGTGATGGGAGGTCCGGTCCGGATCATGCGTCACAGGGGCGTGGGCCATCTGGTGATGGCCGGCGAGCCTGGCAATTCTCTTGACCACGACATGCGCCGCGCCTTGATGCAGGGGCTCGACAGCCTTTTATCCGACAAGAATATTCTAGGCGTCGTAATTGCGGGGCAGGGGGCGGAATTCAGCATCGGCTTGCCGATTTCCGATGCCGCGACACAGGGGGCTGCTCCGACCGTATCTGACATAGCAACGCGGATCGAGGCGGCATCCGTGCCGGTTGTGGCGGCTCTCAAGGGGCGAGCGTTGGGCGCTGGGCTTGAACTTGCGCTGGCGGCCCATCGCAGAGTTTCCACGCCAACCGCGCGGTTTGGAATGTCGCAGGTCAAGCTGGGGCTTGTCCCCGGAGCCGGCGGCACTCAGCGCCTGCCACGACTTCTTGGCGCCGAGACGAGCCTGTCGATGCTTCTCGATTGGCGCACGATGCCAGCTTTCGCGGCGCGCCAGACCGGGCTGATCGACGAGTTGGCCAATCAAAGCCCTGAAGATGCGGCCGAGGAGATGATCCTCAAAATGCGCAAGGACGGGACGCCCCTTCTTGCGACCGCCCGAAGACGCGAGGGCTTTGCAAATGGTCGCAGCTATTTCGAGGCGATCAAGGCGCGGCGCACGGCTCTGGCGACCTCTCCACTCAATGCCCCCAAAAGGATCGTCGATTGCATCGAAGCGGCGATCACGATGCCGTTTGAGATCGGTTTGGCTTTTGAAGCCGAGGTTCTGGCCGACTGCGCGGCCCACCCTCAGTCTGGCGCTCTGTGTCATATTGCCGAGGCCGAGGCCGAAGCCTCCAAGCGACTTTTTGCGACCGGACAGGATGGCCGCCGGGCTATTGATCCCGATCAGACCGCCAAAATCGCCCTACGGCTGGGACGCGCGCTCGAAGAGGCGGCAAAGCACCTTCTGTCGCTCGGCGTGACGCAAGAGCGGATCGATGTCGCGCTGGTCGATTTTGGTTTTGCCAAAGGGCTTTTCGGTGGCGACGCGTCAGGGCCCGTCGGGCGCGATACAGAAGCTATTCAGCGCCGTATCGTTGCGGCCATGATGGCCGAGGGCGCGAGGCTCCTCTCGATCAGAGAGGTCAAAAGCTCGGGCGATGTCGATGTGATAGCCGTGCACAGTCTTGGCTTCCCCCGCTGGAAGGGCGGCCCGATGCTGGCGGCGCGGCAGATGGGTCTTTTGCAGATGCGCAAGGATATGGAGCGTTGGGCCCGCGAGAGCCCAATCTGGGCGCCGCCGCCGCTTCTCACCCAAGCAATCCGCTATGCGGGCGGCTTTGCAGCCCTCGATCGCCTGAAGGCCTAGCCAAGCGCGATCCCGACGATCACCATCATCAGGCCGATCACGCTCAGGAACAGCGATCCAAGGTTGATCGGCAGGATGCGCGAGATGCGCGCGCGCAGCTCTTCGTCGGCCAGCCCCGCTTTGCGTGCCTTCGCCACCGCGACGATGCTATAGATGATGCCGACAAGGCCGAGAGCCGAAACTACAGCGCCGATCCAGACGAGAGTGTCCATGTCATCCTCCGTTTTGCCCCGCCTAATAGCAGGCAGGCTACAGTGCAAGCCCGAACCCTTGCAGGCCGCGCGGCGGGCCGCTAGGGAGGACGTCTGAACCGCTGACAAGGAGCCCAAGATGTCTGACGCCGTGACCGACGCCACTTCCACCGTTGCCGCGCAGGAGCTGCGCCAGTTCATCGAGCGTTACGAGCGCCTTGAGGCCGAGAAAAAAGACATTGCTGACGCCCAGAAAGAGGTGATGGCCGAGGCCAAGGGTCGTGGCTACGACACCAAGGTCATGCGCAAGGTCATCGCAATGCGCAAGCGCGACGCGCAGGATCTGGCCGAGGAAGAAGCGGTGCTTGAACTCTACCGCTCGGCTCTAGGAATGTAAGACATGGCTTGGCTGGCCTTGTTCATTGCTGGCCTTTTTGAGATCGCCTGGGCGGTGGGGATGAAATACACCGAGGGCTTTACGCGCCTCTGGCCCTCCATTGGCACTTTCGCCGCGATGGCGGTGAGCGTCTTCCTTCTGGGATTTGCCATGAAGACCCTGCCGCTCGGCACCGCCTATGCCGTCTGGACCGGGATCGGCACGGCCGGCACGGTGATTGTCGGGATGATCCTGTTTCACGAGCCCGCAACCGCCCTCCGGCTCGGCGCGATTGGTCTTATCGTGATCGGCGGGGTGGGGCTCAAGCTTTTGGGAAGCTGAGCGTTAGGGGGCGATGAAATTCACGCCCGGCATCCGCGATATCAGATAGACATCTTCCTCATAGGCCTCGGTCAGGTGATCGACCACTTCTGTGGTCCAACCAGGAAGGTCAAATTCCTCGATCACCTCTTCCTCGATCACATAGCGCTCGAGAAAGGCGGCGATGATCCGTCTTTTCTGAATCTCGGTCGCAGGCGGATGCGATTTGAGATAGTCGAAAAACCGTTTCATCCCTTCGGGGGCCATGATCGAGGCCAAAAGGTCGAAACCGCCGGTGATTTTAGCAAGGGGATCGACGCCCGAAATTTCGCGGATGAGCTGAGACCAGATAAGCGGCGTATCCTCGTTGCACCAGACCGTCAAAGAGGCCTTGGGTGCGGCCTCCTGGATTCGGGTCACCACATCCGACCAGCGGATCTGGTCGAGCGTGATTCCGCGCAGATATTGGGCGAAATCGGTGTTCTTGGCGTCAACAAAGACAGCCGGGACAAAGGTTGCGGGATTGCGGATCCCCAAAAACAGCTCGATCTCGTCATCGGGGAAAAGGCTCGCGAGACCCGCGACCTTCGCCGTTGCCCGTTCATAGAAGACGCCGTTTTCGAAAATGAGCTTGGGGATGCAGATAAAGGCGCTGTGCGACATGATCAGCCGGTTGACCGGTTCATCATCGAGGATCGCGTCGAGAAGAATATCTCGCGTGTCGGGCGAGGGGGTGGCACCGTTCAGATTGAGGATCGTCTCGCGGATAATCCGCCGGTATTTGCCCGGGCCCGGGACCTTGATGCCTTCGGCGGCAAAGGCGTCGACATTCTTGAGGAGGGATTTCAGAAGCCTGTCTTCGTCTGTGCAATTGGCGCCGATGTGATAGACGATTTGCATGGAACTCAGGCTGCCCTTGTTTTTCAGCGCACTATAGTGGCTTTTCTGGACAGCGAAACCGCTTTCGGCTAGGCCGATGGCCATGTCCGAGCAAACTGGTCAGATATTCCTTTCGCCGCGCCGCCGCCTGTCGATTCCCTCGATTTGGTCGGTTGGAGCGATGCTGATCGCGACCCTTGTGGTCTTGCCGATCCTTGCGGTGATCTGGTTTGCCCTGACGCCCACTGACAACATCTGGCCCCACCTTTGGGCCACGACCCTGCCGCGCTATCTGGTCAATACCGGCCTTTTGATGGGGGCGACGGGGCTATTCACCGCGATGATCGGGGCCGGGGCGGCATGGCTTATCGTCATGTATCAGTTTCCGGGCCGAAGATGGCTGGAATGGGCGCTTCTTCTACCGCTCGCGGTGCCGGCCTATGTAGGGGCTTTCGCGCTCGTCGATTTCCTCGAATACGCTGGCCCGGTGCAAACGCTCTTGCGGGCGGTCTTCGGTTGGGAAAACGCCAAGGACTACTGGTTTCCGGCGATCCGCACCCGCGGCGCGGCAATCGTTGTTCTGAGCGCGGCGCTCTACCCTTATGTCTATGTCCTGGCCCGTGCCGCCTTCCGCGAGCAGAGCGGGGCAGGATATGAGGTGGCGCGTGCCTTGGGTGTTGGACCTGTCGGTCGGTTTGTCCGCGTCGGCCTGCCGCTGGCGCGGCCTGCCATTGCGGCCGGTGTCGCGGTGGTGATGATGGAGACGGTCAACGATTTCGGTACGGTCGATTTCTTTGCCGTGCAAACACTGACCACCGGCATCTTTTCGGTCTGGTTGCAGGGCGGCAATCTTGGCGGCGCGGCGCAGATCGCGGCATGCGTTCTGGGCCTCGTGATCATCCTGGTCGCGCTCGAAAAATTCAGCCGCCGCAAGAGCCGCTTTTTCTCCTCGGCCCGCGGCCGGCGCCCTGTCAGTGCGACGCCGCTTCCGGGGCTTGCCGGATGGATCGCGACGCTGGCCTGCTTCCTGCCCTTCGCTGCGGGCTTCCTCATTCCTGTGGCGGTTCTGGCGAGCCACGCGACCGACCCGTCGGACTGGACCTCCAAGGGCCTTTTGCGCGCGCTCGGTCATACCGTGTCGGTCGGCGGCATTGCTGCTGTGCTGACCGTTTTGGGTGGCCTGTTCATGGTCTATGGTGTGCGCCTCTCGGGCCGCGCCTTGCCACGCATCCTTATGCCGGTCACGGCGATTGGCTATGCCGCGCCGGGGGCTGTTTTGGGGCTCGGTATCCTCGTGCCATTGGCCGCGCTCGACAATCGCGTGGCGGATTTCTTCTACGAGACAACGGGCTACGACCCGGGCCTTATCCTCACCGGCAGCGCCGCCGCGTTGGTGATCGCCTATGTCGTGCGGTTCTTTGCCCTATCCCAAGGGGCCGCTGATGCCGCTTTGGGACGTGTCTCGCCCAGCTTGCCGATGGCGGCCCGCTCGCTTGGCCAGAACGCGGGAGGGGTGCTCCGGCGGGTCTATATGCCGATGGTGCGGGCCTCGGTCGCTTCGACCTTGCTTTTGGTCTTTGTCGATGCGGTGAAAGAGCTTCCGGCGACGCTCCTTTTGCGCCCCTTCAACTACGACACACTGGCAACCCGCGTCCACGAGCGCGCCTCACTTGAAAAGATAGCCGAGGCCTCGACCGCCTCGCTGATGATCGTGCTTGTCGGTCTGGTCGCCGTTCTTCTTCTGGCGCGGGCCAATCGCTAGGACTTGCAAGGCCGCGCGACCCCGCGTAAACGGTGCGCGGCGCCCCTATAGCTCAGCTGGTAGAGCAACTGATTTGTAATCAGTGGGTCGGGAGTTCGAGTCTCTCTGGGGGCACCACAATCCTGCTTCTTTGCAATAAAGAGTAATAGTTTCTGTATGGACTGGCTCATCTTGGCCCGCCCGTTGCGACCGCATCCCGGATGCCGAGAGATCGACCGTGAGCGCTGTGTCGAGGTGGAAGGTCCGGTAGCAGGCTACTCGTTGCACTCCTTCTCGAGCAGATTGCGCAAAACGGGATTGAAACCGCCAGCTCTTCTGACGGTTTCTGAGTTTCGGTTTATTCGCCTTCGAGCACTTCCAGCCAAGCCTCGAAACGTTCTTTGGCCTTGCGGGGCAGTTTGACATCCTCCGGAAGATCCGGATCCTGAATGTCGCCCGCAACGATCAAGGCAACCATGCCGAGGCCGAAATGCGGCTTGCACCGAAGCCCGTAGAGGCCCTCGGCGGTAATCTCGAGGATGACCTCTTGGTCCATCGCACCGAGCACCATTTCATAGCCTTCGGGAATAAAGCCCTCGATGGTTTCCACGTTGTGACCGCGATCCGTGGGAACGAAGCGGACCGTATCGCCGATCTCTGCCCGGATCAGCCCCGGCTGGAAAACCATCATGCCGTCGTCGCCCTTGTTGAGCATCTCGACGACATGCTCGGCCGCGAATGCCGGCGCACTTGCCAGAGTTGCCGCCAGTAATAGAGAAGCAAATTTCATGTTAATCTCCTACATTGTGCGCATTCGTTTAGTAGCATTGTGCCTCTATGACTTTGCGCCGGATCAAACTCTGTGCGGATTAGTTCGGGAAACTTGCACAACCACTGACGGTAGAGCGGAAAGTCAGTCGTCGGCAAAGTGGGCCCTTTACCCTTGACCTGCACACTCGATCAGGCGCAAATCAGGCCGCTCGACGAAGGTTTGTAGAGTGTCCGCAGGTTTCGAGGCGCAGTCTGCGCAAACCGTTGGCCGGTCGGCCTTACCAGTCCGCTAGGAATGGGATTTGTTACATCAAAGACTTGACCCTTCGCTAGTTTCCAACTTGCCGCCGTTCAGTCAGATGGGGCGCGATCAGATCGCCCATGTCTTGTCCCATGCGACGAGCCAAATGTTTCACACCGGAACCCCCATCTTCCACGAGGGCGATGAGGCCGAGCGTTTCTTTATGTTGCTCGACGGCTACATTCGCGTTGCCCGCACCACCGCCGATGGCCACCAGGTGATCTTGTTGCATGTTCCGCCGGGCCAGCTGTTCGGGATCGCCAAGGCGCTTGGCCGCACGACCTATCCCGCGACAGCGACCGCAGCGGAAGACTGCGTCGTGCTGTGCTGGCAAACGCGTCTTTGGGATAGCTTTGTCGAGACGCTGCCGGGATTTGGGACGGCAAGCTATCGCACGACCGGCGAGAGAATGAGCGAAATGCAGAACACGATCCTTGCTATGGCGACCCAACATGTCGAACAGCGCGTCGCCGCATCGCTTCTCAGGCTTGTTCAGCATGGCGGCAAGAAGGTGGGGGACGCTGTTGAAATTGCTTTCCCGATCACCCGTCAGAACATCTCCGAGATGACCGGGACAACGCTTCATACTGTCTCTCGCCTTCTGTCGGCTTGGGAGCGCGAAGGCGTCGTCGACAGCAGGCGCAAACGTATCCGTGTGCTTGACCCGCACAGGCTGTTGGTGCTCAGCGGCGCCTGACGGCCTTGGCGCTGTTGAGGACCTCTAGAAACTCATCAAGCCCGACCTGATGCTCTTTGCACGCGTCGGCGATTGTGTGGAAGCGGCCGAAGATACAGCCGATGCAAAGCATCCGGTGGTTGGCAAATAGCGGAATCGTCGATGGCCATCGCTCCATGACCTCGAAGACATTGCTATCGGCAGCTATTGCCAGCTGGGCCATGCGCCCGATCCTCACTAGGAACTTCCGCTCTCTCGCGGCTGGTCCAAAAATAGCCAGATCTTTTGGTCTACAAGTTGCGCTTGCGCAAACTTCCGTTCGGTCGCTTGGGCTATGCCGATCCCAGTTCTTGGGATCAAAGAAGCTGCCCAATGCGATACTTGCTCATTCTGTTTGCGTTTCTCTTGAGCCACGCGGCTGTGGCCGCGGGCGAAGTAAGTTTGCTCGACGGGTTTCTGAGAGACCTCAGGCCGTCAGAGATCGTCCCCGGTGCAGACCGGTTTGGCCCGATCGACGACAATAAGCTTGCACCTATCTATTCCGACCAAGAACTGGTCGGCTGGGCCTTCTTGACCTCTGATTTCGTCCCGACGACCGGATATTCAGGCAAGCCGATCCATATTGTGGCGGGGATCTCGCCTGACGGACACATCACCGCCGCGCAGTTGGTCAAGCACTCAGAGCCGATCGTGCTCGTCGGGATTCCTGAGGCGAAGATCAAGAACGTCATCGAACACTATGCAGGTTTCGATCTTCATAGCTTGCAGGGTGCCCGCGACAGCCAAGATCTCGAGATCGTTTCCGGCGCCACGGTGACAATCATGGTGATCGACGACTCGATCTTGCGCGCCGGCCTGCGCGCTGCTCGAGCCGCCGGCGTTCCCGGCTTTGCAGATGTCGCAAACCAAGCCCCCCAGCGCGCCATCGACCGCACCGCTGGCGAGATCACCGATTGGGAGACCTTGGCTGGCAATGGCGCCCTTCGACGCCTGACGATTGATGTTGGTGCCATCAATGCCGATTTTGCCGCAATCGGCGATCCGAGGACGGACCGCTATGCCGAAGCCGCCCCTGAAACCGACCTTTATGTCGATGTTTGGGTCGGACTGGTCAGCGAGCCGTCAATCGGGCGCAGCCTTCTTGGCGAGGAAGTCTATGCAAACCTTGAAGAAAGGCTGCAAGAGGGCGACGAAGCGATCGCTGTTTTCGGCGGTGGGCGCTGGTCCTTCAAGGGCTCTGGCTATGTGCGTGGCGGAATCTTTGATCGCTTCCAGCTCATTCAGGGTGAAAATTCGGTCCGGTTCCGTGACAAGAACAACCAACGCATAGTGCGACTTGCAACCGAGGACGCTCCGGATTTCCCGGAGATGGACATCTTCGTCATTCCCGCAGAGTACGGCTTCGATCCCGTCAAGGATTTCGATCTGCAGTTTCTTGTGCACCGCCCTGTCGGACCGATCGAGAAGCTTTTCCTCACCTATTCGCTGAACTACCGGCTGCCCGATCTCTTCACCACGCCTGTCGAGCAGCCGCAAAGTGCCGCGCTGACGGCCGACGAGGATCACGGCCCCGCACGAGACACGCTCTGGCGCCGGATCTGGGACGCCAAGCGCACCCAGATTGTAGCTCTCGGCATCGCCCTGACCCTTCTGACCGGCATCTTCTTCTTCCAGATGACCGCCACCCGCAACGCCCGCACCTTCGCCTATCTCCGCAACGGCTACTTGATTTTTACGTTGGTATTCCTCGGCTGGTACGCGAACGCGCAGCTCTCGGTTGTCAACGTGATGGCGGTGTTTTCGGCGCTGTTCAGCAATTTCGAGTGGTCCACGTTCCTTATGGACCCGCTGAT
>JBFEXG010000115.1:0-7481 GCA_041546005.1 Paracoccaceae bacterium | reverse complement strand
TTCGGCGCCGCGCGTTTCTTGGGCTTGGATTTGGGATCAGTGGCCATGCGCGCCTCTATAGTGGTTCGCTGGACAGCCGCAAATCGAAACTACAAAAGCAAACAGCGGCCCCGAAAGGCCGCTGCTGATTTTCCTGATCGCACGGCCTATTCGGCCGGCATCGCCTTCACTTCGATCGCCAGAGGATGCGGCAGGTGCACCAGCATCTCCTTGGGGCAGATCTGGATAAAGTTGGCGCGCTCGCTTTCCCAGTGCTGAAGGATATCGGCGGCCTTTCGGCTTCCGGTTTCCTTCGCATGGCGCTCGATCAGGGCGTAAAGCTGATCGTGCCAGTGATCGACCGTCACCGGACAGGTCACGAGGCTTTCCATGTTGATCAGCGGCGCGCAGGTGCCCTCGGGGTCATAGACATAAGCCATCCCACCGGTCATGCCCGCGCCAAAGTTGGCGCCGATCTGGCCGAGGATCACGGCAACGCCACCGGTCATGTATTCGCAACCGTTCGAACCGCAGCCCTCGACCACGACCTTCGCGCCCGAGTTGCGGACGGCAAAGCGCTCGCCTGCACGGCCCGCCGCGAAGAGATAGCCATCGGTCGCACCATAAAGCACGGTGTTGCCGATGATCGTGTTATCGGCCGCGACAAGCGGGCTCGACATCTGCGGGCGCACGACGATGGTGCCGCCGGAAAGGCCCTTGCCCACATAGTCGTTGGCATCACCAGCCACCTCGATCTTAAGACCGGGGGCCGCGAATGCACCCAGCGACTGGCCAGCCGAGCCCCGCAGCTTCACAGTCAAGTGATCGGGCTGGAGCGTATTGCGCATGCCAAACTTCTTGACGATGTGGCTCGAGGTCCGCGTGCCGATGGTGCGGAGCGTGTTCTGCACCGCATATTCGAGCTGCATCTTCTCGCCATCGTTGAGGAAGCGGGCCGCATCCTTGACGATCTCGGCGTCGAGCGTATCGGGCACCTCGTTGCGCGGTTTGGTGCGGTCGTACTTGATCTTTTCCGCGCCATCGACGGTGATGAGGAGCGGGTTGAGATCAAGATCATCGAGGTGCGCCGAACCACGGCTGACCTGCGTGAGAAGGTCGGCGCGGCCGATCACCTCGTCGAGCGACCGCGCACCGATCGAGGCGAGGATTTCGCGCACCTCGGTGGCGTAGAAGGTGATGAGGTTAACCACTTTGTCGGCCGAGCCGGTGAACTTGGCGCGCAGGCGCTCGTCTTGCGTGCAGACACCCACGGGGCAGGTGTTGGACTGGCACTGGCGCACCATGATGCAGCCCATGGCGATAAGCGCGGCTGTGCCGATGCCGTATTCCTCGGCCCCCATCATCGCGGCCATGACGATATCGCGCCCGGTGCGGAGGCCGCCGTCGGTGCGAAGCGTTACCCGGTCGCGCAGGTTATTCATTGCCAGAACCTGATGCGCCTCGGTGAGGCCCATCTCCCACGGCAGCCCTGCGTATTTGATCGAGGTCGCGGGCGAGGCGCCGGTGCCGCCGTTGTGGCCCGAGATCAGGATCACGTCGGCCTTGGCCTTGGCCACGCCAGCCGCAATCGTGCCGACGCCCGACGAGGCGACGAGCTTGACCGTTACCTTGCAGCGCGGGTTGATCTGCTTGAGATCGTAGATCAGCTGCGCGAGGTCTTCGATCGAATAGATGTCGTGGTGCGGCGGCGGCGAGATCAGAGTCACGCCCTTGGTCGAATGCCGCAGACGCGCGATCAATTCGGTGACCTTCATCCCCGGAAGCTGGCCGCCCTCGCCGGGCTTGGCGCCTTGGGCAACCTTGATCTCAAGCTCTTCGCAGGCATTGAGGTATTCGGCCGTGACGCCAAAGCGGCCCGAAGCGACCTGCTTGATCTTGGCGCAGGGATTATCGCCGTTCGGCAGCGGATGCGCGTGTGCCGGATCTTCGCCGCCTTCGCCGCTGTCGGACTTGGCGCCGATACGGTTCATCGCGATGTTAAGGGTCATATGCGCCTCGGGCGACAGCGCCCCAAGGCTCATGCCAGGCGTGACAAACCGCTTGCGGATCGAGGTGATGCTTTCCACTTCTTCAAGCGGAACCGCATTGCCCAAGGGCTTGATCGCCAGAAGATCGCGCAGATGGATCGGCGGGTTGTTCTGCATCGCCTTGGAATACTGCTTCCAAAGCTCGAACGAGGCGCGATCACAGGCCGACTGCAAAAGGTGCATCGTCTGCGCTTCCCAAGCATGCTTTTCGCCGCTGCGACGCGCCTTGTAGAAGCCGCCGATGGGAAGAACGTCTTGTTGGCCGAGCCAACCCTTGGCGTGGATCTGCTCGAGCTTACGCTGGATGCCATGAAGGCCGATGCCGGAAATGCGCGAATGCATACCCGGGAAATATTCCGCCACCATCGCGCGGCTGAGGCCCACGGCCTCGAAGTTCAGGCCGCCACGATAGGACGACAGGACCGAAATCCCCATCTTCGACATGATCTTGAGTAGACCCGCCTCAATGGCATCGCGATAGCGGCGAACCGCATCGGTCAGCGAACCTTCGATCAGCCCGCGATTGATGCGGTCGGCAATCGAATCCTGCGCAAGATAGGCGTTCACGGTGGTCGCGCCACAGCCGATCAGCACGGCGAAATAGTGCGGGTCGATGCATTCGGCGGAACGGACATTCAGCGAGGTGAAGGTGCGCAGGCCCTTGCGGGTCAGCCAGCTATGCACCGCACTTGTGGCGAGGATCATCGGCATCCCGATCTTGCCTTCGCCCTGCTTTTCATCGGTGAGAACAAGGTGGCCCGCGCCAGAGCGCACGGCATCTTCGGCCTCGGCGCGGATGCGTTCGAGCCCCTGATGCAGGGCCTCCTGATCGCCACCGGCGACAATGGTGCAATCGATCACCGTCACCAGCGAGCCGAACTGGCGCACCATCTCCTCGAACTCGGCATTGGCGATGAACGGGCTTTCCAGCACGAGAATCTCGGTCTGGCTCGAATCCTCGTCGAGCACGTTCTTGAGATTGCCGAAGCGGGTCTTGAGGCTCATCACCCGGCTTTCACGAAGCGAGTCGATCGGCGGGTTGGTGACCTGGCTAAAGTTCTGGCGGAAGAAGTGGCTCAGCGGGCGATACTGGCCCGACAGAACCGCGGGCGGGGTATCGTCGCCCATCGAGGCGATCATTTCCTTGCCGTCTTCGGCCATTGGCGCGAGCACCTGCTCAAGCTCTTCGATGCTATAGCCCGCCGCGATCTGCCGTTTGCGCAGCTCGCCGCCCGAGAACAGCGCCTTTTCCGGCACATCGCGCATCAGCGCGTTGAGATCGACAACCTTCTCGACCCAATCGCCAAAGGGCTGAGCCGCGGCGAGTTTGTCTTTGATTTCGGTGTCGCGATAGAGGCGGCCACCTTTCATATCGACGGCGATCATCTGGCCGGGGCCAAGCGCGCCCTTCTCGATCACGGTTGCTTCGTTGACCGGAACCATGCCCGCCTCGGAGCCCGCGATCAGCAGGCCCTCGCCCGTCACCACATAGCGCATCGGGCGCAGGCCGTTGCGGTCAAGCCCGCCGCAAACCCAGCGGCCATCGGTCATGGCCAGCGCGGCGGGGCCGTCCCACGGCTCCATCACGGCGTTGCAGTAGGAATACATATCCTGCCACGCCTGCGGCATCTCGACCGCCTGCTTCGACCATGCCTCAGGGACCATCATCGTCTTGGCCATCGGCGCCGAGCGGCCGGTGCGAACGAGAACCTCGAAGACGGTATCGAGCGCACCGGAATCGGAGGTGCCAGCAGGGATGATCGGTTTGATATCTTCGGCCATCTCGCCAAAGGTGCTCGAGGCCATGCGGATCTCGTGGCTCCGCATCCAGTTGACGTTGCCCTTGAGTGTGTTGATCTCGCCGTTATGGGCCAGCATCCGGAACGGCTGCGCCAGCGCCCATTGCGGGAAGGTGTTGGTCGAATAGCGCTGGTGATAGATCGCGAAGGCGCTCTCGAAACGCGGGTCGAGGAGGTCGGGATAGAATTCGGCCACCTGTTCGGCCAGCATCATGCCTTTGTAGATGATCGACCGGCAGCTCAGCGAGCAGAAGTAGAGGCTCGTGATCTGCGCGGCGATGGCGGCTTTCTCGATGCGGCGGCGGATGATGTAGAGCTCGCGCTCGAACTGGTCGGCGTCGATGTCCTTCTCGCAGCGGATCAGGATTTGCTCGATCTCGGGGCGGGTGGCGTTGGCCTTTTCGCCAAGGCATTCGGTGCTCACCGGAACGTGGCGCCAGCCATAGATATAGTGGCCCATCCGAAGCACTTCGGATTCAACGATCGTGCGGCACCGTTCCTGCGCACCGAAATCGGTGCGGGGTAGGAAGACCTGACCCACAGCGATGAGTTTCTTCGGATCCGGCTCATGCCCCGTGCGGCGGACCTGATCATAGAAGAAGGGAACGGGGATTTGGACGTGGATGCCCGCGCCGTCGCCCGTCTTGCCATCGGCGTCCACAGCGCCGCGGTGCCAGACGGCCTTGAGCGCGGCGATGCCCTTGTCAACAACCCCGCGCGAGGCCTTGCCGTCGATCGACACAATAAGGCCCACGCCGCAGGACGAATGCTCGTCCTCTTCGCGCCAGAGTCCGTTTTCGGTCATCCACTTGCGCTTGCACTCTTCGGCTTCAACCCAGGCCTGATCATAGATGGTCATTGTGATCTCCTTGTTTCGGGCGATTGCCCGTCGGTCTTGAAGGAGCCGCCCCTCGGGCGGCCCGGGTTATTCGGCGGCGACGCTCGCGGATTGGGCGAGGTAGCCAAGAATTGCTGTCGCGGCGTCGCGGCCATCGCGGATTGCCCAGACAACGAGCGAAGCGCCACGGACGATGTCGCCCGCAGCAAAAACGCCATCGAGGCTGGTTTGGCCGGTCGAGGCCACAGCGCGAACTGTGCCCCAACGGGTCACATCGAGGCCTTCGACACCCCAGAGCTTGGGCAGGTCTTCCGGCTCAAAGCCCAGCGCCTTGATGACGAGGTCGGCCTTCTCGAGATAGTCCGAGCCTTCGATCACTTCGGGGCTCTGGCGGCCGGTGGCATCCGGCGCACCAAGGCGCATCTTCTGGACCTTCACGCCCGACACGGGGTCGCCCTCGAAGCCGACAGGGGCGGAGAGCCAGACAAACTCGACGCCCTCTTCCTCGGCATTGGCGACCTCGCGCTGCGAGCCGGGCATATTCGCGCGGTCGCGGCGGTAGAGGCATTTCACGCTGGTCGCCCCTTGGCGGATCGCGGTGCGGACACAGTCCATCGCCGTATCGCCGCCGCCGATGACGACAACGCTCTTGCCCTCGGCATTCAGCTCGCCGCTGTCATATTCGGCCACATCGTCGCCAAAGCTCTTGCGGTTGGACGCGGTCAGATAGTCGATCGCGCGAACGAGGCCCGCGGCATTCGCGCCTTCGCCATCCAGCTCGCGGGTCTTGTAGACGCCAGTAGCGATCAGCACGGCGTCATGCTTGCCGCGGATCGCGTCGAACGACAGATCCTCGCCAACGGCGCAGTTGAGCACGAACTCAACGCCGCCCTTTGCCAACTGATCAACGCGAGCCATGACGGTGTCTTTCTCGAGCTTGAAGCCCGGAATACCGTAGGTCAGAAGGCCGCCGGCGCGGTCATACCGGTCATAGACCGTGACCTGCACACCCTCGCGGCGCAACGCATCGGCGGCGGCAAGGCCAGCGGGGCCAGCACCGATGATGCCAACGCTCTCGGCCCGCTCGGTGCGCGGGGTGATCGGCTTGACCCAGCCTTCGGCCCAGGCGGTGTCGGTCAGATAGCGCTCGACCGAGCCGATGGTCACGGTGCCGTGGCCGGATTGCTCGATCACGCAGTTGCCTTCGCAAAGGCGATCCTGCGGGCAGATGCGGCCGCAGATCTCGGGGAAAGTGTTGGTAGCCTGACTGATCTCATAGGCCTCTTGCAGACGGCCTTCGGCGGTCAGGCGGAGCCAGTCGGGGATGTTGTTGTGCAAGGGGCAATGCGCCTGACAGTAGGGCACGCCACATTGGCTGCAGCGGCTCGCCTGTTCGGCAGCTTTCTCGCGCGCGTAATCGGCATAGATCTCGTCGAAATCCTTGCGGCGATCGTCAGCGGTTCGTTTGGCGGGCATATCCCGTTCAACGGTCACGAACTTGAGCATTTTCTGAGTCGCCATTTGCAAGCCTCCACAGTCCTTCGGAAGGCTTGAATAGGGCGGGGCTTCAGAAATGAAAAGTCAGCACTCCTTACCTAAATACCAGAAAGTAGCGTTCAACTTGTCGCAGGCAGCAAATTTCTGCACATTTTAGGTAACCATTGCTGACCTATGGGCGACCTAGACCATCCAAAGACCCACAATCGCCGCGCACCCCACAATGATTCGCCACCACCCAAAGAGGGCGTATCCGTTGCGGCTGACGTAGCTGAGGAGCCATTTCACCACGAGCACGGCAGCGATGAACGCCACGACAAAGCCCACCGCAATCTCGCCCATGGCGCTGGCGTCAAGCACATCGCGGTTCTTGTAGAGATCATAGGCAAAAGCCCCCGCCATAGTCGGCATCGACAGGAAAAAGGAAAATTCCGCAGCTGCCCGCTTGGACGCGCCCAGCATCATTGCCCCAACAATGGTCGCGCCCGAGCGGCTCACACCGGGGATCATGGCAAGGCATTGGATAAAGCCGATGGCGAGCGAGGTCTTGATCGGCAGGCGCATCGCGTCGTTGTGGTGCGGTTCGGGGGCAATGCGGTCGACGACCAAGAGCACCACGCCGCCGATCACCAGCATCACGGCAATGAGCATCGGCGTCTCAAAGAGCACATCCTTGATGAAATCATGCGCCAGAACGCCGATCACAACGGCGGGCGCAAAGGCGATCAGCACAGAGGCTATGAACCGCCGCGCCGCGGGATCCGAAGGCGCATCGCGCAGAACGCCGATCAGCTTGCCCGCATAGACCGACAGGATCGCCAGAACCGCGCCGAGCTGGATCACCACTTCAAACGTTTTGCCCGCACTCTCGAAGCCAAGGAAATGGCCCGCCAGAAGGAGGTGACCGGTCGAAGACACCGGGATGAACTCGGTCAAGCCTTCGATCAACCCCAGAAGGGCGGCGATCAGAGTGCTTTGGTCCATCGTGATCGCCTCAATGCCCGACTATCAGGCTTTGCGAAGGTTCTTGGCCGAGGCCTTGATCTCGGAATACTGGCCGGACGGACGGAAGCGCCAGAGATAGTCTGGCAGCACAGCACCAAGTGCGCGCGGCTCAATGCCGAGGTCTTTGAGGCCCGGAACGCCCTGATGCGCCACGTTGTCAACCTTAAGATCCTTGATCTGATCGGCGGTGATCAGCGCAGGGATGATGCCAAGCGTCAGGAAGTTTGCGATACCAAGGCCAAAGGCCAGCGCCCGCGCCGCAAACCACGGCAGATTGATGATCAGCCGGCGGCGGCGGATCACGCCGAGCATCAC
>JBFEXG010000177.1:0-5219 GCA_041546005.1 Paracoccaceae bacterium | reverse complement strand
GGCAACCTCATCAGCCGCGATGTCGTCCGCGCGATAACCATCGACGAAGGCAAGGTCCGTTTCGTGATCGAGGCCGCGAGCGCCGATCAGGCGCGGTTGATGGAAGGGCTGCGGCAGGCAGCCGAGCGGGCCGTCGGCTCGCTCCCCGGCGTGACTAGCGTTTCCGTCATGCTGACAGCGCATACCCAGAAGTCCGAGCCGCCGCAGCTCAAGGGCGGCGGGCACGGCCATAGCCACGGACAGGGGCAGGGGCAGCAGGGCCCGGCGCGTGTTCCCGGCGTTAAGAAGATCCTCCTCGTCGGCTCTGGCAAAGGCGGCGTCGGCAAATCGACCGTATCCGCCAACCTCGCCGTGGCGCTCGCCAAAGCGGGCAAGAAGGTCGGCCTTCTGGACGCCGATATCTATGGCCCGAGCCAACCGCGGATGATGGGCGTAACAACCAAACCGCAATCGCCGGATGGCAAAACGCTCGAGCCGCTTCGTGCGCATGGCGTGTCGATCATGTCGATGGGGTTTCTCATTGACCCCGATCGCGCGGTGATCTGGCGCGGCCCGATGCTCATGGGCGCGATGCAGCAGATGCTCACGCAAGTACAGTGGGGCGAGTTGGACGTTCTGGTGATCGACCTGCCGCCGGGCACCGGCGATGTGCAGCTCTCGCTGGGCCAGAAAGCGGTCATTGATGGCGCGATCATCGTCTCAACTCCGCAGGACGTAGCGTTGCTTGATGCACGAAAAGCGCTCGATATGTTCAAGGCGATGAAAACGCCGATGCTTGGCATGATCGAGAATATGTCGATGTTTGTCTGCCCCGACTGTGGCAGCACGCACGAGATCTTTGGCCATGGCGGCGTGAAGGCTGAGGCTGAAAAGCTGGGTCTGCCGCTTTTGGCGACCTTGCCGATCGACCTGCAAACCCGCCTGGGCGGCGATGCGGGCCTGCCCATCGCCACGGGCGAGGGGGCGATGGCGGCAGCCTACGCCGATCTTGCGGCGCGTTTGATCGAAAACGGCGACGTCTAGTTCGGCCACTCAGGGAAATTCTGGAACCTTGCACGAATCACCCGGTCAAACTGGCCGGGTGATGCGCATTTTGGGGGCTGTCTGCGGAGGCAAAAGGCGGCTTTTGGACCAGCTTTCCCGCTGATTTCAAGAATTGTTGGGATTTAGTGGGAATTCCAAGGCGGGCGCCGAAAAATCTATATATTGTGCCATGGTGCGATAAATCATCAACAAAATGTAGATGTTTGCGTATCTCTAGCCCAAGTGTTGTGCTGTAGGGTGGCTCAATCCCGTATATTGTGCCTGCCGACCCAGAAAATGTTGTTGATTACCATGAAATCCCATGGCACCAATAACTCATCGAAGAGACGGGCATCGAATAAGGGGCAAATCAAGAACCCCATCGGCAACCAAAGTGCAGGTTTCATACAGGCACCCGCTTTCTTCGAAACAAGATCCGGCGCGCGAGCGAGCAGACATCCCCCCAGGTGGCGCGTGCAGTCGGACATCCCGTAAGGGACGAGGGCGGCGGATTGGGCAGTGGCAGCAGCTCAATCCGCCGTTTTCTCTTACGGGCCTTGAAACGGGACAGGAGAGGGGCCGCGACCAGTGGTTCTGAGTTTTACAGGCGAATACGTCCAGAAGGTGGACGGCAAGGGTCGGATGTCGATCCCTGCAGATTTTCGCCGTGTGCTCGAATCCGGCGACCCGAACTGGACCGATGGTCTCACCCCCGCGCTTTACCTCCTCTACGGCGATCACCTGCGTGAGCAGCTGCAGGTCTATTCCGTTGTCGAGTTTGACGCGATTGCCGCGCGCATCAAAGCGATGCCGCTGGGCGATCCGAACCGCACCCGTCTTTCCCGCCTGATCCTTGGCCAGTCGATCCGTCTTGAGGTCGACAAGGACGGGCGCATCGTCATGCCGATCCGCCAGCGTCAGAAACTGGGTCTGACCGAGGGCGAGGTCTATTTCTCGGGCGTGGGCGATCATTTCGAGATTTGGAAGGCCGATACCTTCAGCACCTCGGTCGGCAAGGGCCTGACCGACTGGCTGGCCGATCAGCCCGAGGGCTTCGATCCTCTCAGCCTTCTGGGCGGGGGATGATCCATGAGCCCAGCTGCCAAGCTCCCCGATACATCCGCTCATATCCCCGTTCTGCTGCGACCGCTCATCGAGGCGGTCGTGCCTGTCTCTGGCACATGGCTTGACGGCACCTTCGGCGCGGGCGGCTATACCCGCGCCCTGCTGGCTGCCGGGGCCGACAAGGTGATCGCAGTCGATCGTGATCCACTGGCCTTTGAGATGGCCCGCGCCTGGGCGGGCGAGTATGGCGAACGGATCGAGATGGTACAGGGCACCTTCTCTGATCTCGACAGCTACGGCACCGACCTTGACGGCGTTGTGCTCGATCTCGGCATCTCGTCGATGCAGATCGACATCGCCGAGCGCGGCTTTTCCTTCATGAAGGACGGCCCCCTCGATATGCGGATGAGCCAGAGCGGCGAGAGCGCGGCCGACATCTGCAACACCGCCGACGAGGCGGAACTGGCCGATATTATTTATCTTTATGGTGAAGAGCGGGCGAGCCGCCGGATCGCCCGAGCCATCGTCGCGGCGCGGCCCGTGGAGACAACCCTGCAGCTTGCCAAGATCGTCGAAGGCTGTCTGCCGCGCCAGAAACCGGGCCAGAGCCACCCCGCGACGCGCACCTTTCAAGCGCTGCGGATCGCGGTCAACGATGAATATGGGCAATTGGCCGAGGGCCTCATGGCGGCTGAGCGCGCTCTAAAGCCGGGCGGGCTTCTGGCCGTGGTGACCTTCCATTCGGTCGAGGACCGGATGGTCAAGCGGTTCTTTCAGATCCGCTCAGGCGGGCAGGGTAACGCCAACCGCTTCGCACCGCAGGCCAAGGTTGAGGCGCCAGGTTTTGAAATGGTGGTCCGCAAGGCTATCGCGCCGGATGACGACGAGCTTTCGGTCAACCCGCGGGCGCGGTCGGCCAAGCTGCGGGTCGGACGGCGGACCGAAGCGCCTGCCAAACGCGTCGATCGTGCGGCTTTGGGGATGCCGCTCCGCAAGGGGGAAAGGGGATGAGGGGGCTTCTGTATTTGCTGTCCGCTCTGATGGTCGTGGGTCTCGGATTCTGGGCCTACAAAGAAAACTACGCCACGCAGGAGTCGATCCGCGAGGTGCGTGATCTCAACCGGCAGATCGGCGAAGCCCATGCGCGCCTGCGGATGCTCAATGCCGAATGGGCCTATCTCAACCGCCCCGACCGACTGCGCGATCTGGCCGATCTCAACTTTGATCGCCTCGGCCTACTGCCGTTGATGCCAGATGGCTTTGGTCGGGTCGATCAGGTGATCTATCCGGCGCTGCCGTTTGGGCCTCTGGATGGCTCCGTGATGGCCTCCTCCGATGGGGAGGAGCCGCTGTGATCCGCACGCCGCTTCGCCCGCTAGCCCGTGTTTTGAAAGCCCGAGAAAAAGGCGAAAACCCCGCCGCGATCGAGGCCGAGAACAAGCGCCGCCGCCACGAGGAGATGCACGACAAATCTCGCAACCGGGCCGAAGGGCGGCTTCTGGTGCTGGGGGCCGTGTTCTTCCTCGCCTTTTCGGCCATCGGTATCCAGATGGGGGCGATGGCCTCGTCCGAAGCCGAAGAGCCCCGCGCCATTGCCTCGGGCAACCCGATCATCGGCCAGCGCGCCGATATCGTTGATCGCAACGGCCGCATTCTCGCGACGAATTTCGATACCTATGCCCTCTACGCGCAACCGCTGCAGATGGTCGATCCCGAAGGCGCGGCGGCCAAGCTGGCCGAGATATTCCCAGAACTCGACCGTGAGCGGCTGGTCAAGGATTTCACCGGCAGCCGGAAATTCGTCTGGATCCGTCGCCAAATCAGCCCCGAGCAGATGCAGGCCGTGCACGACATCGGCGATCCCGGCCTTCTCTTCGGCCCGCGCGAGATGCGGCTTTATCCCAACGGTCCGGTGGCGAGCCACATTCTGGGTGGGGCGAGCTTTGGCCGAGAAGGCGTGGATTCTGCTGAGGTTATCGGTGTTGCCGGGGTTGAGCGCCAGTTCGACCAATACCTGCGCGATCCCGCCAACGAAGGTTCGCCACTCGAGCTGTCCATCGACCTGACCGTTCAGGCCGCCGCCGAGCGCGTTCTGCAGGGCGGTATGATGCTGATGAACGCCAAGGGCGCCGCCGCGATCCTGATGGACGTGCGCACCGGCGAGGTCATCTCGATGGTGTCGCTGCCCGATTTCGACCCCAACAGCCGCCCCCTGCCGATGACCACCGGCAGCCAATCCGACAGCCCGCTGTTTAATCGCGCCGTTCAGGGAGTGTATGAGCTTGGCTCAACCTTCAAGATTTTCGCTATCGCCCAGGCGATGGAGCTGGGCCTCGTCGGCGCCAACACGATGATCGACACCAAGGGCCCGATGACATGGGGCCGCTTCCGGATCAGCGATTTCCACAACTATGGTCCGCAGCTTTCGACTGCCGACGTCATCGTGAAGTCCTCCAACATTGGGACGGCACGGATCGCCCAGCAGATCGGTGCCGACCGGCAGAAGGATTTCCTATCGTCCCTCGGTTTCCTCGAGCCGACTTCGATCGAACTGTCCGAAGCGCCGAGTGGCAGGCCACTTTCACCCAAGCAGTGGTCAGAGATCTCGACCCTGACGATTTCCTACGGCCACGGCCTCTCGGCCTCGCCGCTGCACCTTGCCGCCGCCTATGCGACCATAGCCAATGGCGGCACGCGGGTTGAGCCGACGATTCTGAAAACTTCCGAACTGCAGCAGGGCGCGCGCGTTCTGTCGTCCGAGGTTGCGGCCGAGGCGGTTTCGATGATGCGTCAGGTCGTGGTGCGCGGAACCGCCTCGTTTGGCGAGGTTCCGGGCTATGAGGTTGCGGGCAAGACCGGCACCGCTGACAAGCCGATGCCCACCGGGGGCTACTACGAGGACAAGGTGATCGCCACCTTCGCAGCCACCTTCCCGGCCTCGGCGCCGCAGTATGTTCTGGTCGTGACGCTTGATGAGCCAGTCGAAACCTCGGGCACCGAGCCGCGCCGCACGGCAGGCTGGACGGCGGTGCCCGTGGCAGCCGAGATGATCCGCCGCATCGCGCCGCTTTTGGGGATGCGGCCGCAGGTGGACATGGCTGATCTGACGGGTGTAACACTCACCTCCAACT
>JBFEXG010000079.1:0-9541 GCA_041546005.1 Paracoccaceae bacterium | reverse complement strand
GAAGAAGCTCCGGGCTACTAAGACACATCAGCGGCGGCGCTTTTAAGCGCCACCGCCTTCCTTTCTCCGAACGGTCCCATGTTTGAATACTGCGCCGATCCGGCCAGCCTTGCTGGCTTCAAGTGGCTTTCCTGCTACCTGACCACGGGCAAGCACATGGGTCTTTACTGGGCCGTGGGCACCGTCCTATTGTTGTTGGCGATCACCGCACCGGCGGCCCTTCTCTTTGGTTTCGGCGGCGCCGCGGCGGCGCGGTCGCATTTCCGGCCGCTCAGCTGGTTTGGCAAAGGCTATATCGCCATTGTCCGCGGCGTTCCGGATATCGCCTTCTTTCTTTTCTTCGTGATCGCGCTCGATCAGGGCTTCGAGTGGATCCGCCACCAGATCAAATGCCCCGACTGGGATCAGCCGATCCGGCAGGGCAACGATTTCATCGTCTGCGCCGCAGCCAAGATGCCGCTTTCCTCTTCGCCGCAGGTCTATCACGAGGTCTACGGCTTCTTCCTTGCCGTCCTGACCTTCGCGATCGTCTTTGGCGCCTTCGCCGCCAACGTCCTTTATGGCGCGATGCGGGCAGTGCCTCATGCGCAGATCGAGACCGCCGAGGCCTATGGGATGTCGCACAGGCAGGCCTTCTGGAGGATCATGGTGCCGCAGATGTGGGTTTATGCCCTGCCCGGCCTGTCGAACCTCTGGATGGTGTTGATCAAGGCGACGCCGCTTCTCTTCCTCCTCGGGGTTGAAGATATCGTCTATTGGGCGCGCGAGTTGGGCGGCATGAAAACACCGCAGTTCACCGACTACCCTCATGGCGACTGGCGGGTGTGGTATTTCCTAGCACTCCTCGTCTTCTACCTCGCCTTCACGCAGGTCTCGGAGATTGTGCTGGCAAAGATTTCTCGCCGCCTGTCGCATGGGCAAGCCACGCTTGCCGGCGAGAAACAGCGCAAAGGCCCGCGCGGCCGTGGAAAGGCCGCCGCATGAGCTGTTGGGATACGATTGCCGACTATGCACTCCGCTCGCAGGGAATTGGCGAGCGGCTCCTGCCGCGCACCGATTTCACCCTGTGCCAGCAATTTACCCTGATCGGCTCGGGGATGATCTGGAACATTTACTTTGGGGTTCTGGCGCTGGTTTCCGGCTTCATGCTGGCCACGGGGGTCGCGGTTGCCAAGGCACACCATCAGTTCTGGCTCCGCAAGCCGGCCGAATGGTTCATCTTCGTATTCCGCGGCTCGCCGCTCTTTATCCAGTTTTTCTTTGCCTACTTCCTGTTTCAGAGCCTCAAGTCCGATTATCCGTTCTTCGGAGCCTTCACCTCGGCTTGGCTCGGGGCGCTTCTGGTGCTGTTCCTCAACACCGCCGCCTATTCTGCCGAGATTTTCTATGGCGCGCTCATGTCGGTGCCCAAGGGCGACGTCGAGGCGGCAGATGCCTATGGCATGTCGGGCTGGCCCCGGTTCCGGCGGGTGATCTGGCCGACGATGCTGCGACTTGCGTGGCCCGCCTATACGAACGAGGCGATCTTCCTCTTCCACGCCACGACGCTGGTGTTCTTTTCGGGCTTTCCCGCCTCGCAGCAAAGGGGCGATGCGCTCTATTATGCGAGCTACTTTGCCGACAAGACGTTTAACCCGTTCATCCCCTATCCGATCCTCGCGTTTTACTTCATTTTGCTGACCCTGACCGTGATCGGCCTCTTCGGGATGATGAACAAACACCTCAACAAGCATCTGCCGAAAGATCGACGCGCCAAAATTCGCTTGCGTGTGAACCTGATCCGGTAGTATCACACATATGATCAAATTTTCAGGGTGGGTCCGGACGGGACTGATTCCAATTGTTCGGCTGCTACAACCCTCTACGAGGAATTTGATCATAAAAGCATTAGGCCCAAGGGCATGGACCTCAAATGCGGCACCCCGAGCGGGGGTGGCCAACGGTGTGCAAGCGCACGACTGACAGGCAAATCCCTGCGGCTCCGCTTCTGAATGTCTAGGCATTGGCGCCAATTATCTGGTGACAAAATGACTAGCTGGCTCGATGAGCATCCTGAAATTCGCAACGTGCGCGCCGGTGCGGCCGACCTCAATGGCCAGGCGCGCGGCAAGCGCGTGCCGATCCGTTTCGCACGTAAACTCGAGGAAGACGGAATGCGGTTCCCGCTCTCCGTTCTCAACCTCGACATCTGGGGCGAGGACGTTGAGGACAGCCCCCTCGTGTTCGAAATTGGCGACCCCGACGGCGTCCTGATGCCGACCGAGCGGGGCTATGTCCCTCTTCCTTGGCTCGAAACTCCTTCAGCCATGCTGCCTCTGTGGATGTACACCGAAGACGGCGAGGTTTTCGGCGGCGACCCGCGTCATGCGCTTGCGAACGTGGTCAACCGCTACAAAGAGCTTGGGCTTACGCCCGTCGTCGCGACCGAGATGGAGTTCTATCTCGTCGACGATTCCGGCTTGGAGCTCCGCCAGCCCAAATCGCCCCGCTCAGGCAAGCGCCGCCCCGGCGCCGAGATCCTGAGCCTGCGCGCGCTCGACGCTTTTGATTCCTTCTTCAACGATCTTTATGATGGCTGCGAAGCGATGGACATCCCGACCGAGGCCGCGACCTCGGAGGTGGGCCTTGGCCAGTTCGAGATCAACCTCGTCCATGTGGACGATGCGCTGAAAGCGGCGGACGACGCCTATTTCTTCAAGATGCTCGTGCGCGGCCTCGCCCGCAAACACGGCATGGCGGCGAGCTTTATGGCCAAGCCCTATCCGGACTATGCCGGCAGCGGCATGCACGTGCATTTCTCGGTGATCGACAAGGACGGCAACAACATCTTCGCCAACGACACCTTCGAAGGCACCCCCGCCCTGCATCACGGTATCGCGGGCTGTCTCAAGGGCATCGCCGATCTGACTCTGATCTTTGCGCCTCACAGCAACAGCTATGATCGCCTCGTCCCCGAAAGCCACGCGCCCACGGGCATCTGCTGGGCCTATGACAACCGTACAGCCAGCGTCCGCGTGCCCGGTGGCAGCTTCAAGGCCCGCCGGATCGAGCATCGCGTCGCGGGGGGCGATGTGAACCCCTACCTCTTCCTTGCGGCCGTTCTCGGATCGGCCCTGATTGGCATCGAAGACAAACTCACCCCGCCGCCCCCAATCTCGGGCAACGCCTATGAGCAGGACCAGCCGCAAATCCCCGATACATGGGAAGCCGCGATTGACCGGTTCGAGGAAAGCGAGATTGCAGCGCGCATCTTTTCGCCGCTCCTTATCCAGAACCTCGTTCTGACAAAGCGGCAGGAATTGCACTATCTCTCGTCGATGAGCGAGAGCGAAAAACTCGATCTCTACCTCGACACAGTTTGAGGTAGGATATCCGCAAATCAGGCTGCCCGTCCGGGGCAGCCGCCAAGACACGGTGACCCATGAAAATCGGAATCCTTCAGACCGGCCATGTGGCAGACAATCTTCAGGCCGCCAACGGCAACTATCCCGAAATCTTTGCGCGCTTTCTCGGCGCCGAGGGCTTCGAGACGGTCAACTATGCCGTGGTGGACAACGAATTCCCGCAAAGCGCAGATGCTGCGGACGGCTGGCTCATCACCGGCTCGCGCCACGGCGTCTATGAGGACCACGACTGGATCAAGCCGCTCGAGGATTTGATCCGCGAGATCTATGGCAAAGGCATCCCGCTCATTGGGGTCTGCTTCGGACATCAGATCATCGCCCAAGCCCTCGGCGGCAAGGTTGAGAAATTCAAAGATGGCTGGGCCGTGGGCGCCACCAAATACAAACTCGGCGACAAGGAACTGACCCTCAACGCCTGGCACCAAGACCAGGTCGTTGAGGTTCCTCCCGATGCGATCGTCGTCGGCACCAACGATTTTTGCCGCAACGCTGCGCTTCTTTATGGAGACAAGGCGTTTACGGTTCAGCCCCACCCCGAAATAGACAAGAAATATATTGGAGACCTACTTGAGCATCGCGCCCCCGGTGTTGTCCCTGAGGACATCCGCACCGATGCGATCGCCCGGCTCGAGGAAGAGACCGACGCCGCGCATGTTGCGCAGATGTTCGGCAAGTTCTTCAAGGAAAAGAGGATTTCATGAGTAACTGGCTTGATAATATCCCCGAAGCCGCGCGGACCTATCTTGAGAATAACCGCCTCGACGAGGTCGAATGTGTGATTGCCGATTTACCCGGTATCGCCCGAGGAAAGGCCGTGCCGGCCGCCAAATGGGAGCGTCAGACATCGTTCCACCTGCCCAATTCGATCTTCTTCCAGACGATCACCGGTGATTGGGGTGAGGCCGCAGAGGATGGCTTTACCGAGCCGGATATGATCCTCAAGCCCGACTATTCAACGACCACCGCCGCCCCTTGGGCCTCGGATGGGACCTTGCAGGTGATCCACGACGCTTTTGACCTCAAGGGCAAGCCCATTGGCTGCGCACCCCGCAACGTCCTGAAGCGGGTCGTTGATCTCTACAAGCAAGAGGGCTGGACACCGGTTGTTGCGCCCGAGATGGAATTCTATCTCGTTGGCCGCAATGTCGATCCCGCCAAGCCGATCGAGCCGATGATGGGCCGCACCGGCCGCCCCGCCGCCGCCCGTCAGGCCTATTCGATGGCGGCGGTAGACGACTACGGCCCTGTCATCGACGACATCTATGAATATTCGGA
Organism: Paracoccaceae bacterium; assembly: GCA_041546005.1. Classification (GTDB taxonomy): domain Bacteria; phylum Pseudomonadota; class Alphaproteobacteria; order Rhodobacterales; family Rhodobacteraceae; genus RFZI01. The sequence goes on along the minus strand of JBFEXG010000079.1, from coordinate 4,862 downwards.
AATTCAGGGCATCGAGATCGACGGCATCACGCAGGAAGGCGGTGCTGGCCAGCTTGAGATCAACCTGCGCCACGGCAATCCGGTCAAGCTGGCTGACGAGGTGTTCTACTTCAAGCGCCTGATCCGCGAGGCCGCGCTCAAGCACGACTGTTTTGCCACCTTCATGGCCAAGCCGATCGAGGGCGAGCCGGGCTCGGCCATGCACATTCACCATTCGGTAGTTGATGAGAAGGGTAAGAACATCTTCGCGGGCCCGCAGGGCGGCGAGACCGATGCCTTCTTCCACTTCATCGGTGGCTTGCAGGAATATATGCCCGCCGTGATCGCAGTCATTGCGCCCTATGTGAACAGCTATCGCCGTTACGTTCGCAACCATGCGGCGCCGATCAACCTTGAATGGGGCCGCGACAACCGCACCACCGGCATTCGTATCCCGGTCTCGCCACCCGAGGCGCGCCGTGTCGAAAACCGGCTCGCGGGCATGGACGGCAATCCCTATCTGGTGATCGCCGCCTCGCTGGCCTGTGGCTATCTCGGCATGAAGAACGAGATCTGGCCCGACAAGCGCTTTCAGGGCGATGCCTACGAAGCTGAAGACGCGATCCCGCAGGGCCTCAACGCCGCGCTCGATCTGTTCGACGAGGCGAAAGAGGTTCACGAAGTTCTCGGGCCGGAATTTGCCCGCGTCTATTCGATCGTGAAACGGACGGAATACGATGAATTCCTGCAGGTCATCAGCCCGTGGGAGCGAGAGCACCTTCTGCTGAACGTATGAACCCGCTCCACCTCAACGACAGGCCGGGGGAATTTCCCCCGAGCTGGTACGCGGCAACCGTGAGCCTGCCGCCTGAGCGCCCTGCGCTGGAAGGTGACGTTACGGCGGATGTCTGCATCGTTGGGGGTGGCTATACCGGCCTGTCGGCGGCGCTGACGCTGCGCGAGCGCGGGCTCGATGTGGTGCTCCTTGAGGCGCACCGCATCGGCTGGGGCGCTTCGGGGCGCAACGGCGGCCAGGTTGGTTCAGGCTACAACAAGAGCCAGATTTGGCTACACAAGCGGCTCGGCAAGGAAACAGCCCACGCCCTTTGGGATCTCGCCGAGGAAGCCAAGGCCCTGACCGCCGAACGCGCGGCCCAATTCGCCCCCGATGCGCGGCTGACGCCCGGGGTTGCACACGGGGAATACTCGGCGACGGAGTTGGCGGGCGTCCGCGCTGAAGCGGAGTTCCTTTCCAGGACCTACGGCTACGACAAGATCACGGTCATGGAGCGCGAGGAATACGCCACCCTCGTCAAATCCCCCCTCTATCGCGGCGGGATGCTGGATCGTGGCGCGGGCCACATCCACCCCCTGCGTTATGTGCTTGGGGTTGGGGCCGGAGCAGAGGCCGCAGGCGTGCGGATATTCGAGAATTCCGAAGTCACCGGACTGACCCATGGCGATCCGGCCACTGTCGTCACCGCGAAAGGCCGCGTTCGTGCCAAGCACGTCATCTTGGCGGGCAACGGCTATCTGCCGATTTTCGAGCCGCGCGTATCGCGGCGGGTCATGCCGATCAACAGCTTCATCATCGCCACCGAGCCTCTGGGCGAGCGCGTGCGCGATGTTCTGGCCGAGGATATCGCCGCCTGCGATTCAAGCCATGTGGTGAACTACTTCCGCATGTCCGAGGATGGCCGGCTTCTGTTCGGCGACCGCTCGGCCTATTCGATCAAGTTCCCCGCCACGATCGCCAAGACGATCCACCGGCGCATGGGGCAGATGTTTCCTCAGATCGCAGATGCGCGGGTCGATTACGCTTGGGGCGGCACGTTGGGCATCACCCTCACGAAGCTGCCCAACATCCGCCGGATCGCCCCGAACGTTCTGACCGCTTCGGGCTATGCGGGCCACGGGCTTGCGCTGGCCTCGATCGCGGGCAAGGTCGCCGGCGAAGCCATTGCGGGGCAAGCCTCGCGGTTCGACACCCTTTCCGCCCTGCCCGTTCCGCGCCTGCCCTTCGGCACCTATTTCCAAACTGAAACGATGGCGCTGGCGATGGCCTGGTATGCCATGCGCGACAGGCTCGGCCTCTGAAGCGCTTGCGCGACTCGGCGTCTTTGCGCCACCCTTGCCCCATGACAGAACGCGCCGGACATTGCCTCTGCGGGGCGACCCGCTATGGCTTCGACCCCGAAGCCCTGACGTGGCAGGCCATCTGCCATTGCCACGACTGCCAGCGGGCGGTCGGCGCCCCATTCGTCGGCTGGCTCGGTGTCAAAAACGGCGGTTGGCGCTGGACGGCGCAATCACCCGGCGCCTATGTCTCCTCGCCCGGCGTCACGCGCTATTTCTGCACGACTTGCGGCACCTCTCTCGCCTATTACGGCGAGCGCTGGCCGCATGAGACGCACTTCCTCGCCGCCACGCTTGACGATCCGCAAGACTATCAGCCTTCGGCGCATGTCTACACCGCCGACGCCCTGCATTGGGGCGAAGGGCTGGACGACTTGCCTCGATTTGAAACTTTGCCAAACGGCTGAGCGGCCCTAGCGGCCCATCCGCGAGAGTTTCTCCTGAAGCGCGGCAAGCTCTTTCTTGATGTCATCAAGATCATCGCCCTTGCCCGCTTCCTCCTTCGACGCGCCACCGCCCATCATCCCGCCGGTCATGGCTTTGAAGAAGGCTTCCTGCTGCGCCTGCATCGCCTCGAAACCGGGCATCCGCGCCATCGGATTGGCCTTGGCCATGTTTTCCATGATCTTGGATTGCCCATCACGGAGCATCTCAAAAGAAGCGGCCAAGAATTGCGGCACGACCGAGCTGGCTTGTGTGGTGTAGCTGCGGACAAGATCGGTCAGCACATCAACCGGCAAGACGCTTTCGCCCTTGCTCTCATGTTCGGCAATGATTTGAAGAAGATACTGGCGCGTCAGGTCGTCACCGGATTTGAGATCGACGATCTGCACCTCGCGACCGGCGCGGATGAAAGAGGCGATATCCTCGAGGGTGACATAGTCGCTCGTCTCGGTGTTGTAGAGACGGCGGCTGGCATAGCGCTTGATGAGAAGCGGTTTATCGGTGTCGGCCACGGGTCCCTCCCGAACTGGTGCGGCATTGCAGCGAGCCTATGCCGCGTTTGCACGCCTGTGAAGAGGGTAATGCCGGCGCGGCGATGGGCCGCAAGAAAAAGGCGGGCTGCATTGCAACCCGCCTCAGAAAACCGATCTCAGGGAGGAAAGATCGGGATATTCGATTAGTTGGCAGCGGCCTTCTTGGCAGCAGCCGAAACTTCCGCAGTGGCCTTGGTGGCAGCAGCGGTCACTTCTTCCGAGAGGTTCTTGCCAGCGTTGAGCATGATCTCGAGGGTCTCGGTCTGAACTTTCTTCGCGATTTCAGCGAAGGCAGCCATGTTCTCGGCAGCAACTTCGGCCGAAGCGGAGGCGAAATCGGTTACCGACTTGGCATAGTCGGCCGGCTCGGCCTTGGCTTTCGAAACGGTCTGCAGCTTGCCGAGGGTGTCAGCAGTCCACTTGGCCGACAGGTCGGTCGACTTGCGGGCAGCCTCGATGGCAACGGCCGACATTTTCTCGGCGAGAGCCGACTGGCTCTTGAACATGTTTTCGACAGCTTTGGTGTCGAAGGGGAGCGCGCCGAGGAAATCTTTGTAGACGGCGGTGAAGTCTTGGGTCTTGGCCATTGGAGTAACCTTTCGGATCAATTCGCGGGAGGGAGGGCCCGCTGTAAATTCATGATGTGAATATGCATGCTGCACTGCAGCATTTCAAGTGTTTTTCTGCGCTGCAGCAAATTTTTTTCTGCAGCGCAATATTTATTCAGATTTTGCAGGAATCGCAGTCACATAGGTCCCCGGCGCAGGCGCCAGAGAGGGGTGTTCTGCATCGCCCGGCTCGCGCGCGGGCACCATTTCACCCGAATTTTTGTCGAGCCATTTCTCCCAACGAGGCCACCAGCTGCCTTCGTGCTTGTCAGCCGTGCCCTGCCATTCTTCGGCGGAAAGGTCGTATTCGGGATTGGTCCAGTGGCCGTATTTGTTTTTCGACGGTGGGTTCACGATCCCGGCGATATGGCCCGACTCGGAGAGGATAAACGTCTTATCCTTCGATCCCATCTGCTGGAACCCCGCGTAAGACGCCTTCCAAGGCGCGATGTGGTCGGTTTCACAGGCGATCGCGCAGACGGGTACGCTCACATCTTTGATCTGGACGGTCTCGCCGCAAATCTCGTACCCTTTTTCAGCGAACTGGTTGGCCTGGCAGAGGCCACGCAAATACTCGACCGACATCTTGGCCGGAAGGTTGGTCCCGTCGCCGTTCCAGTAAAGCAGGTCGAACGCGGGCGGCGTCTGCCCCAGCATATAACTACGGATTGCCGGCGCATAGATCAGGTCATTCGAGCGCAGGAAGGAGAAGGTCCGCGACATGAAGTATTTGTCGAGAACGCCCTTCTCGTTGACCTCCTCTTCAATCCCGTCGACGAAATCATCGCTGAGGAAAACGCCAACCTCGCCCTGATCGGAAAAATCCGAGAGCGTCGTGAAGAAGGTCGCCGAGCGCACCGACTTGTCCTTGCGCTTTTTCATCAACGCCAAGGTGAGCGAAAGGGTCGTTCCGGCAATGCAATAGCCAACGGCATTAACCTCTTTGGTACCGCAGATCGCCTTGGCTTCGCGGATCGCGGCGAGATAGCCTTCCTCGACATAGTCGGACATCCCGACCTCAGCATAGCTCGCGTCGGGGTTGACCCAGCTCACGACGAAGAGCGTGTAGCCTTGATCGACGATCCACTTGATCAGCGAATTCTGCGCCTTCAGATCGAGGATGTAGAACTTGTTGATCCACGGCGGGAAGATCACCACGGGG
>JBFEXG010000278.1:0-3252 GCA_041546005.1 Paracoccaceae bacterium | reverse complement strand
GACCGAGATCTTGATCTCGGAGGTGGTGATGACCTTGATGTTGATCCCTTCACCGGCCAGCGCCTTGAACATATCGGCGGCAACGCCCGCGTGGCTGCGCATGCCGATACCCACGACCGAGACCTTGGCGACGCCCGAGTCGATGTCGAGATCGGCAAAGCGGATATCGCCCCGTTCCTGCGCGGCCTTGATGGCTTTCTCGGCCCGCAGAACCTGATCGGTCGGGCAAGAGAAGGTCATGTCGGTGCGGCCGTCTTCCGAGATGTTCTGAACGATCATATCGACGTTCACGCCCGCCTCGGACAGGGGGCCAAAGATCGCGGCGGCGATTCCGGGCCGGTCGGCGACCGAGATGAGGGTCATCTTCGCTTCATCGCGGCTATAGGCGACACCGGCGACAACATTGCTTTCCATGATTTCCTCCTCGTCGCAGACAAGCGTGCCCGCGGTATCAGACTGTTCTTCAAAGCTGCTGAGAACCCGCAGCCGGACCTTGTAGCGCATCGCCAATTCAACCGAGCGGGTCTGGAGGACCTTGGCGCCCAGCGAGGCCAGTTCGAGCATTTCCTCGAAAGCGATCTTGTCGAGCTTGCGCGCCTTCGAGCAGATGCGCGGGTCGGTGGTATAGACGCCGTCAACATCCGTGTAGATATCACAGCGCTCGGCGCCGAAAGCGGCGGCAAAGGCCACGGCGGTCGTGTCCGAGCCGCCCCGGCCAAGCGTGGTGATCCGGCCCTCGGCGCTCAGGCCCTGAAAGCCCGCCACCACGGCGACCTTCATGCCCTCGGCAAACTTGCGGTCGATATTCTCGCGCGGGATCGAGACAAAGCGGGCCGAGCCATGCGCCGAGGTGGTGTTGATCGGCACCTGCCAGCCCTGCCAGCTGCGCGCCATCACACCCATTTCCTGCAACCGCAGCGCCATCAGGCCCGCTGTCACGTTCTCGCCGCTGGCCACAACGGCATCGTATTCACGGGCGTCGTAGAGCGGCGAGGTTTCGTTGACAAAGCCCACGAGCTTGTTGGTTTCGCCCGACATCGCCGAGACGATGACGATCACGTCATAGCCTTTGGCAACCTCGACGGCGACGCGTTTTGCGGCGCGGTGGATGCGGTCGATGTTGGCGACCGATGTGCCGCCGAACTTCATCACGAGAATGGGCATCTCAATCCCTTGTCCAAAGTCGCCGCTTCTTACTTTTCCTTGGACGCCCATGCAATGTGCCATCGCCTGCGGCATTTGCATCCGCAGCATTTCGGAACGGTTTGTGGCTTTTCGGGCCTAGAACGGGTGGGCGCGGCCGTCCCAGGTCTCAAAACAGCCCGTGGTGGCAAGGGAAAGTGCGTCGAATCGGGCGATGAGGCCTGCGGCGGCTTCGGCGGTTCCGATGTCCGCGCCGGCGCCGCCCATATCGGTCTTCACCCAGCCGGGATGATAGATGCCGACAGCGATCCCTTGCTTCTTGAGGTCAGTCGCCAGATTGCGCCCGAGGTTCAGGGCAGCCGCCTTCGAAGCGCGATAGATATAGCTACCGCCCGAGGCTTTGGTGTCCGAAGCCATCTGGCTCGAGATGATCGCGATCTTGGCGTTCTCGGCGAGCTTGAGGTTGGGCATCAACGCCTGAATGGTCAGGAACACGCCGGTCACGTTGGTCGCGAATGTCTGCGCCCACAATTCCGGCGCATAGCAGGTGGTAAAGCGCTGGCCCTTCTCGAGATAGACCCCTGCGTTGCAGATCAATATCTCGACAGGCTGGCCGTCCAGCGATTTCGCCAGCGCCTTCTGCGCGGCAGGGTCGGTCACATCGAGGGCCGCCAGATCGCCCATGGGGCTGCGGGCCGTGCCGATGGCCGCGCGGCCTGCCTTGGCATAGCCTTCAAACAAAGCCGCGCCGATCCCGCGGTTGGCGCCGGTGATGACGATGGTCATAGGGTTCTTCCGATCAGTTGGTGCGCTTGCGCGGTGTGAAGGGCAGGGGCGCGACGGGCACGCCATCTTCCAGAAGCTTCTTGGCCTCTTCGATTTTGGCCTCGCCATAGATCGCGCGGGTCGGCACCTCGCCCTCGTGCATGGCCCGCGCTTCGGAGGCGAAACTCATGCCGACATATTCGGAGTTCTTCTCGACCTCCTGCCGCAGGTTGGTCATCGCCTCTTCGAGCGGGGTCTTCTGGTCGGCCAAGGGGCGCTCGCCCGGCTCGGTCCGCACAGAGGGGGCCATCAGGGTCTTTTCGACCGCCGCCGAGCCGCAAATCGCGCAGGCCACGAGCCCCGAGGCCTTGAGCGTATCAAAGGCGTCAGCCGACTTGAACCAGCTGTCAAAGCCGTGGCCCTTGTCGCATTTGAGGCTGTAGCGGATCATGTCCTGTTCCTGAGAAGCAACCTAGTCAAATGTAGAGACAAGTGCGGCCCGCGCAAAGGGGTCAACGCGACAAATGATGCGGATCGAAGCTGCGCAGAATGGCCTTGAGTTCCGGCTCATCAACCTTCTTTGCCGCCTTCTTGAGCGAAAACCACTTGCGAATGCGCTGTTCGCGCTCGGGCCAGTCGGTCAGGACTTCGGTCACAAGAACCGGATAGACCAGCACAGTCACCGGAATATCGCCGGTCTTGAGCCGCTTCACATAGGAATAGACGCCCAGGCAGATATCCTTTGGCTCGCCCTTGAGGCCCGCTTCCTCATAGGCCTCGATCGCGGCGGCCTCGGCCGGCGTCTGCTTGTGCATCGGCCAGCCCTTGGGCAGGATCCAGCGTTTGGTGCGGCGGCTGGTCACGAGGCAAATTTCCACTTCGCCCTCAACGATCCGGTAGCAGAGCGCGGCAAACTGCGAGCGCACGTCGGTCTTGCGCCCGGTTTGAAACTTGAGCGGAATCTGAACGGGTCCGGACATGGGCGTGCCTGCCATAAACTCTCCGGCTGCTCGTCTGCCGGTGTAAACGCTTTTTATTGCTGGTGATTGTGCCCTAATTCTTCTTTGGTTGCCAGCGGCAATGGCAAAGCGGTAATTGCAGACCATGTTAAGGCGCCTTCTCCCTTTTCTCGCGGCGATGTTGCTGGCCCTGCCCGCCGGGGCCGGCCCCTTGGTCATCTTCGCCGCCGCCAGCCTGCAGGGGCCGCTTGATGAGGCGGTGGCCGGATGGCAAGCCGAGACAGGTGGCGAGGCCGTCATCTCCTACGCCGGAACCTCGGCCCTTGCCCGCCAGATCGCCGCCGGAGCGCCCGCCGACCTTTTCATCCCGGCCAGTTCCGACTGG
>JBFEXG010000027.1:0-14878 GCA_041546005.1 Paracoccaceae bacterium | reverse complement strand
GTCGCATTGCGCTCAGCCTTGTCGAGACACAGATCGAAGGTGTGCAGTCCGCGTTCGGCGAGCCAGCAGTCGAAGGGGCTCGGGGTCAGGCCCCATGTCACGTTGGCATCGTTGATCGCGGTCATCAGCGCCGGATCGCGGGCCACCGCAAAGCCGAGCGTGGCGTCGGAATGGCCGGCCATCAGCTTTGTCACCGAATGGATGATAATATCCGCGCCATGCTCGAACGGGCGATAGAGCCGCGGCGTGGTGAAGGTGTTGTCCACCACCAGAAGCGCCCCGGACTCCTTGGCGATCTGGGCGATGCCCTCCATGTCGGCCACGCGGATCGTCGGGTTGGAAATCACCTCGACAAGGATCATCCGCGTATTGGGCCGCATCGCCGCCTTCATCGAGGCCACATCCGTGGGATCGGCAAGGCTCGTCTCGATACCGAGGCGCGGCAGGTCTTGGGTCATCAGGCGCAGGGTGCGGCCGTAGAGCTGATCGCCGCCCAGAACATGATCGCCCGCTTTCAGAAGGCCCAAAAACACCGCCGAAATCGCGCTCATGCCCGAGCCGGTGATGATCCCGCCCTCGGTGCTTTCCAGATAGTCGATCTTTGAGGCCAGCACCGACGCATTCGGATGCCCCTCGCGGGCATAGCTGTAGCCGGTCTTTTCCGTATAGATCACATCGAGCGCGTCCGGATCGCCCGACGTATAGACCACCGAGGGCTGAAGCGGCGTGACGAGGGGCTGCGAGGCGCTTTGCGGCCAGCCGGTGCGGCGCACGAGGCTCTTGGGTGCTTTCATCTCAGATCTCTTTGAGGCCCGCGCGGAAGCGGCGGGCGTTGCGCTGGTAGCCGCGCGCCGAGGCACGCAAAGATTCAATCCGCTCCTCGTCAAGTTCGCGGACAACCTTGCCCGGAACCCCCATCACCAACGATCCATCGGGGATCACCTTGCCTTCGGGAATGAGAGCCCCCGCCCCGATCAGGCAGTTGTTGCCGATCACCGCGCCGTTGAGGATCGTGGCCCCCATGCCGATCAGGGTGTTGTCGCCAATGGTGCAGCCGTGGATCATCGCCTTGTGGCCGATGGTGCAGCCCGCGCCGATGGTGACCGGAAAGCCCATGTCGGTGTGGATCACGCAGTTTTCCTGAATATTGCTCCCCTCGCCCACCACGATCGGCTCGTTGTCGCCCCGCAGCGTCGAGCAGAACCAGACCGAACTTCCGGCCCTCAGTGTGATCTTGCCGATGATATTGGCGTCATGCGCGACCCAAGCCTCGGGGTCGATCACCGGCGCGTGGCCTTCAAAGGAAAAGATCATCACTTGCCCTCGTATTCTTTGTTGAGACTGCGGACGAATTCATTCAGCCAAGGTTGCCGTGTCCGGCGCTGGCGTTCGGCGGTCAGGATCGCGCGGAGCTTTTCTTCGCAGGCATCGGGATCATCGTTGACCAACACATAGTCGTATTCCGCCCAGTGGCTGATCTCGGCGAGGCTTTTCGACATCCGTCCCGCGATCACCTCGTCGCTGTCCTGCCCGCGCGAGCGCAGGCGGCGCTCCAGCTCGGCCATCGACGGCGGCAGGATGAAGATCGACACCACATCCTCGCCCATCGCCTGTTTGATCTGCTGGCCGCCCTGCCAGTCGATATCGAAGAGCGTATCCACTCCGCCTTCCATATTGGCGACCACAGGGCCCTTGGGGCTGCCGTAGAAATTGCCGAAGACCTCGGCATGTTCGAGCATCTCTCCGGTGGCGACCATCTGCTCGAAGGCCTCGCGCGAGCGGAAAAAATATTCGCGGCCGTCCTCTTCACCGGGGCGCGGGGCGCGGGTGGTGGCCGAGACGGAAAAGCGGATCGAGGGATCCCAGGCGCGCAGCCGTTTGGTCATCGTCGATTTGCCCGCACCGGACGGAGAGGACAGGATGATGAGAAGGCCGCGGCGCTGCATGGTTTACTCCACGTTCTGGATCTGCTCGCGCATCTGGTCGATCACCGCCTTGAGGTCAAGCCCGATGGCGGTCAGCGGCGCGGCCTGCGATTTGGAACAGAGCGTGTTGGCTTCGCGGTTGAACTCCTGCGCGAGGAAATCGAGCTTGCGGCCCGCGGGTTTGGGATCATCGAGCAGCGCTTTGGCCGCCCCGATATGCACCTTGAGGCGGTTGATCTCTTCGGTCACGTCCTGCTTGACGGCAATGATGGCAAGTTCCTGAGCCACGCGTGCGGGATCAATCTCGGCCACTTCATCTACCACGCGACGCAGGGCAGCTGCCATATTGGCACGGGTTTCCTCGAGCCGCGCCTCTGCGGCGCTGGCGGCGGCATCGGTCAGTTCGGCGATCCGGCCAAGGTGATCGAGTAAGACCGAGCGAAGCGCCCCACCCTCGCTGCGGCGCATGGCGGCGAAATCGTCGAGGAGGGGTTCAAGATCGGCAAGGAGTGCCGCGACCAGAGCTTCGGAATCGTCGTCTGTCCGACCTTGAACGACGACGCCCCTTTGCTGAAGAACATCAGCCGACGTGGCTTGGGCCAGCGTCACGCCTTTCTCGAATGCGCGTTCCTGAATCTGGTCGAGCGCAGCCAGCACCCGGTCGAGTTGATCGGCATCGATTTGCAGGGCGCCCGCGCTATCATCGCGCAGGACGCGGAGCGTGAGGTTGATATTGCCGCGCGAGAACCGTGCAGAGAGCGCCGTGCGCACCGCCTGCTCGACCCCCTCGAGCCCGTCCGCGATCCGCAGGCGCAGATCAAGCCCACGCGCATTCACGCCGCGCATCTCCCAGGCCCAGCTCGCAGAGCCCAAAGCTCCGGTACGGCTTGCAAAGGCGGTCATCGACTGGATCATTGGGGCTCCTTCAGCTTTGCCGCAGCTAACGGCAATCGGCCCCAAAGGGCAAGCGGGCCGCGTGAAAAGGTGGAGTTAACCAATTGTTAACTTGGCGCGTGAGGGTCGCCTAAATTTAGCTCAAAATAGACTCCAATTTTAGGAGGTTTGTTATGTCCCGCCCATATCAGGAACCAACACCGCTAGACCCTCGCACCAGGCCTGCCGAGATCGTCGCGCTCGAGCAATATTGGCGTCAGCTTCGCGGTGCCCGAACGTTGCCCGTCAGAACCGAGATCGATCCGAACCGGATCGACCGCTCCCTTCCCTATTCATTTATCGGCGAACATATGGCGCCCGGAATTGTGCGTTTGCGGGTCACCGGCCAGCGGATGAATCAGATGGTCGGCGCGGACGCGCGGGGGATGCCTCTTTCAACGCTCTTTTCCATGAACGCTCGCCCGACCTTGGCATCAGAAATTGATTTGGTTTTCAAAGCGCCGGCGGTGGTCGAGATTGCTTTGAGCCATATGGGCGATCCGGCGCGGGAAATCGGGCGGATCTTGATGCTGCCGCTAGAGGACCATACCGGCGAGGCGACTAGGATGATGGGCGCCATTGTATTGCAGGAACCCGTCAGAAGGCTGGAAATCTGCGCTTCCGTTTCGACCCGGCGCGAGATCTTGACGCCTCTTCGGTATCCCGTGTCCGACTTCGACGATGCGCCCAAAGAAAAAGGGCCGGAGCGTCGCCGCCCGGCCCTTCGTCTAGTCGTCTCAAACGACTGATCAGCTGGCCTCGGCAGCCGCCGCGAGCTTGCTGCGGCGCGCCGAGAGCTCTTCAGCCACAAGAAACGCCAGTTCGAGCGACTGCGAGGCGTTGAGGCGCGGGTCGCAGGCGGTGTGGTAGCGGTCCGAGAGATCCTCGTCGGTCACAGCCCGCACGCCGCCAGTGCATTCGGTCACATCTTGGCCAGTCATCTCGAAATGCACGCCGCCGGGGATGGTGCCTTCGGCGTTATGCACGCTGAAGAACTCGCGCACCTCGCGCAAAACCGACTCGAAGGGGCGGGTTTTGTAGCCCGAGGACGACTTGATCGTGTTGCCGTGCATTGGGTCACAGGTCCAGACGACGTTGAAGCCCTCTTCCTGAACGGCGCGCACAAGGCGCGGCAGGTGCTCGCCAACGCTGCCAGCGCCAAAGCGGGCGATCAGCGTCAGGCGGCCAGCCTCGTTCTTGGGGTTGAGCTTGTTGATCAGCGCCTTGAGGTGGCCGGTTGTCATCGACGGGCCGCATTTAAGGCCGATCGGGTTCAGAACACCGCGCGCAAACTCCACATGAGCACCGTCCGGCTGGCGGGTCCGGTCGCCGATCCAGATCATATGGCCGGAACCAGCGAGCCATTTGCCGGAGGTCGAATCGACGCGGCAGAGCGCCTCTTCATATTCGAGAAGCAGCGCCTCGTGGCTGGTGTAGTATTCGACGGTGGCGAGCTCGTGGTTGGTTTCACCGGTCAGGCCGGCCGCGGTCATGAAATCGAGCGCATTCGAAATCTGATCCGAAATTGCACGGTATTTCTCGGCTTCCGGCGCGCCGGTGAACCCAAGCGTCCAGGCGTGGACACGGTGAATATCGGCGAAACCGCCCGTCGAGAAGGCGCGCAGCAGGTTCAGCGTTGCGGCCGACTGAGTATAGGCTTGCAGCATCCGCGCCGGATCGGGAATCCGCGCTTCGGCATTGAAATCAAAGCCGTTGATGATATCGCCGCGATAGGACGGCAACTCGACCCCGTTCACGACCTCGGTCGGCGCGCTGCGCGGCTTGGCAAACTGGCCGGCCATGCGGCCCACCTTGACCACCGGCACCTTGGCGCCAAAGGTCAGAACCATGGCCATCTGCAGCATGACCTTGAAGGTGTCGCGGATCTGGTCGGCGCTGAACTGGGCAAAGCTCTCGGCGCAGTCGCCCCCCTGTAGCAGGAAGGCCTCGCCACGGCTGACTTTCGCAAGATGCGATTTCAGACGGCGCGCTTCGCCAGCAAAAACTAAGGGCGGATAGGAGGACAGCTTCGATTCGACCGCACGCAGAGCCTCTGCGTCCTGATATTCGGGCATCTGGATCCGGGGCAGTTTGCGCCAGTCCGATTTGTGCCATTCGGTCATATTCAACTCCTTCGTCCGCCCCCGCATTTTGCAGGGGGTTTGCGGTAACACCGCGGCCTTATACCCCCTGCCCCAGCCGCTTCCAATGGCAAAAACATTGCTGAAACCTGTTCAAACAGCCGTAATACGACATCTATTGCCGTATTTGATTTCCCTTGAACCCACTCAGAAAACCTGATGATGATCGACTGTTCTCTTGGAATGGACGCAGGTGATGGATATCCAGCCGCAGATTGTCGAGGTTGACGCCAAGGGCAAACCCAAGCGGTTTGTTTTTGTTCTTTTGAACAATTTCACCATGCTTTGTTTCGCCTGCGCACTCGAAAGCCTTCGCATCGCCAACCGTATGGCAAACAAGAAGCTTTACGACTGGGCAATCGCAGGGGAAGGCGGCGATGTGGCTCGCTGCTCGAACGGGACCGAGTTCAAACTGAACATGGATTTGGGCGAGCTGAGCCGCGAGGACGTTGTCATGGTCTGCGGTGGAATTGATGTGCAGGCCGCGACCACCAAAAAGATGGTAAGCTGGCTCCGCCGCGAGGCCCGCAAGGGCGTCACCATGGGTGGTCTGTGCACCGCGGGCTATACGCTCGCAAAGGCGGGCTTGCTCGATGGTAAGAAGGCCACCATCCACTGGGAAAATCAGGACAGCTTTGCCGAAGAATTCGAAGACGTAAAACTGACGAAGTCGGTTTTTGTCGTTGATGGCAACCGGATCACCACGGCCGGTGGCACGGCCTCGATCGACCTCATGCTCAAGATCATTGCCGACGATCACGGCGAAGAGCTGGCCAATGCGGTGGCCGATCAGCTGATCTATTCCTCGATCCGCACCGACCAAGATACCCAACGCCTTTCGATCCCCACGCGGATCGGCGTGCGGCACCCCAAGCTCAGCCGCGTCATCCAGATGATGGAGCAGAACATCGAAGAGCCGATCAGCCCGGCGACGCTGGCCCACGATGTGGGCATGTCGACCCGACAACTCGAGCGTCTCTTCCGCCGCTACCTCAGCCGTAGCCCCAAACGCTATTACATGGAGCTGCGCCTGCAAAAGGCCCGCAATCTCCTCATGCAAACCGACATGAGCGTGATCAATGTGGCGCTGGCCTGCGGCTTTGCCTCACCGTCGCATTTCTCGAAATGCTACCGCGCGCATTATGACACGACGCCCTACCGTGAGCGCGGCACCCACGCCTCGCGCTTGTCAATCTGATCCCGAGTCACGTTGCCTCCGCAAGGAAGGTTTGTCCTGAAAAAGCGGGAAAAACGGGCCGTTTCCCCGTGGGATTTGGCTTTTCTTTTCGTTCGGGCCTGCGTAGTTTGGCCGTCAGGATAAGAATATCCGCTATCCGATAGGGAGTAATCGAATGAAAAAACTGCTGCTGGCCTCTGCGGCCACTGCTCTTCTTGCCGGCGCTGCTTCGGCTGAAGAGATCAAGATCGGCATCATCCTGGGCTACACGGGCCCGCTGGAGTCGATCACCCCGGCCATGGCTCAGGGCGCCGAACTGGCGATCGCTGAAGTCAACGCTGCCGGCACCCTTCTCGACGGTGCGACCGTCACCGGCATCCGTGGCGATGACGGCTGCATCGACGCAGGCCTCGCCACCGCGACCGCCGAGCGTCTGATCACCGGCGACGGCATCAACGCCATCGTTGGCGGCGACTGCTCGGGCGTCACCGGCGCCATCCTGCAGAACGTTGCCATGCCGAACGGCATTGTGATGATCTCCCCGTCGGCGACCTCGCCGGGCCTGTCGCACAACAACAACGAAGACAACGGCCTGTTCTTCCGCACCGCTCCGTCGGATGCGCGTCAGGGCGTCGTGATCACCGACATCCTCAATGACCGTGGCATCAAGTCGGTTGCTCTGACCTACACCAACAACGACTACGGCAAGGGTCTTGCTGATGCGTTCCAGGCTGCTTTCGAAGCTTCGGGCGGCACCGTGACCATCTCGGCTGCCCACGAAGACGGCAAAGCCGACTACTCGGCTGAAGTCGCGGCTCTGGCCTCGGCTGGTGGTGAAGTTCTTGTCGTGGCCGGCTATGTCGACCAGGGTGGCAAGGGCATCATCCAAAGCTCGCTCGACTCGGGCGCCTTCGACACCTTCTACCTGCCGGATGGCATGTATGGTGACAGCCTCCTCGCCGCGATCGGCGATGGCCTGAACGGCTCGTTCGGCGCTCTGCCGGGCACCGACAGCGACGGCGCTGGCGTCTATCAGGGCCTGGCTTCGGCTGCTGGCTTCGACGGCACCTCGGCCTTCTCGGCTGAGAGCTACGACGCTGCTGCTCTGATCATGCTGGCCATGCAGGCTGCTGGTTCGTCGGCTTCGGCTGACTTCGCCGCCCACGTCATGGACGTTGCCAACGCTCCGGGTGAGCCGATCCTTCCGGGTGAGCTGGCCAAGGCCATCGAGCTTATCAAAGCTGGCGTCGACATCGACTATATCGGTGCGACCGCTGTCGAGCTCATCGGACCGGGTGAATCCGCTGGTAACTACCGTGAGTACGACGTGACCGGTGGCGCCTTCGTGACGGCGAAGTTCCGCTAATCGCGCGACATACCAAAACGAGCGGCGCGGGGTCATTCCCGCGCCGTTTCAACACCACCATGCCCCTTCTGCGGGCATGACGACCGGGGGGGCCTACCCATGATTGTTGTCGAAGACCTCCACAAGCATTTCGGGGGATTCCATGCCGTTGACGGCGCGAGCCTGCGTATTGCGCCGGGGTCCATCACCGGATTGATCGGCCCCAATGGCGCCGGCAAGACCACCCTCTTCAACGTGATCGCCGGCGTTCACAAGCCGACGTCGGGTCGCGTGATGATGGATGGTGAGGATATCACCGGCCTGCCGCCGCACGAGCTTTTCCACAAAGGCCTCTTGCGCACCTTCCAGATCGCCCATGAATTTCACTCGATGAGCGTGCTCGAGAACCTGATGATGGTTCCCGCAGGGCAATCGGGCGAGACGCTTTGGAACACATGGTTCGGCCGCAAGCGCATTGCCGACGAAGAACGCGCCCTTGCCGCCAAGGCCGACGAGGTCTTGGATTTTCTGACCATCGACCACCTGCGCGACGAGAAGGCAGGCAACCTCTCGGGCGGCCAGAAGAAGCTTCTGGAACTTGGCCGCACGATGATGGTCGACGCCAAGATCGTCTTCCTTGACGAGGTGGGCGCGGGCGTGAACCGCACGCTCCTTAATACCATCGGCGATGCCATCGTGCGCCTCAACAAAGAGCGCAACTACACATTCGTCGTGATCGAACACGACATGGATTTCATCGGCCGCATTTGCGACCCGGTCATCTGCATGGCCGAGGGCAAGGTTCTGGCCGAAGGCACCCTCGACGAGATCAAGGCCAACGAACATGTGATCGAGGCCTACCTCGGCACCGGCCTCAAGCATAAGGACAAGGTAGGCGCATGACCGAACCCTTCCTCATTGGCGACATGATGACGGGCGGCTATGGCCGCGGCCCCGACATCCTGCATGAATGCACCATCTCGGTGAACCCCGGCGAGATCGCCGTGATCGTCGGCCCGAACGGCGCCGGCAAATCGACCGCCATGAAGGCGATCTTCGGGATGCTCAATGTGCGGTCCGGTTCGGTCCGGCTCGCGGGCGAGGATATCACCGCCCTGTCGCCGCAAGACCGCGTGATCAAGGGCATGGGTTTCGTGCCACAGGTGCGCAACATCTTCCCCTCGATGACGGTTGAAGAAAACCTCGAGATGGGGGCCTTCATCCGCAGGGACGACTTCCGCGAAACGATGGAGCAGGTCTATCACCTCTTCCCGATCCTGAAAGACAAGCGCCGCCAAGCCGCAGGCGAATTGTCCGGAGGTCAGCGCCAGCAGGTCGCCGTGGGCCGCGCCCTGATGACCAAGCCCAAACTCTTGATGCTCGACGAGCCGACCGCGGGTGTCTCGCCCATCGTAATGGACGAGCTTTTCGACCGGATCATCGAAGTGAGCCGCACTGGCATTCCGATCCTGATGGTCGAACAAAACGCGCGCCAAGCGCTCGAGATCGCCGATCGCGGCTATGTCTTGGTTCAGGGCCGCAATGCCCACACCGGCACCGGCAAAGAGCTTCTGAACGATCCCGAAGTTCGCCGCAGCTTCCTGGGGGGATGAGACAATGGATTTTCTGAACGGGCTCGTAACCCTCGCCAATTTCGTCATCATCCCCGCGACATCCTATGGTGCGCAGCTTGCGCTTGGCGCTCTGGGCGTGACGCTGATCTACGGGATCCTGCGCTTCTCGAACTTCGCCCATGGCGACACCATGGCCTTTGGCACCACGATCACCATCCTTCTGACCTGGTGGTTCCAGTCGATGGGGATCAGCTTCGGCCCCCTGCCGACCGCCCTTCTCGCCCTGCCCTTCGGCATTCTGGCAACCGGCCTCTTGCTGGTCGGCACCGACCGCGCCGTCTATCGCTTCTACCGCCGCAAGAAGGCGGCACCGGTCATCCTTGTGATCGTCTCTGTGGGCGTGATGTTCATCATGAACGGGATTGTCCGCTTTATCATCGGCGTGAGCGATCAGAACTTTGCCGATGGCGAACGCTTCATCGTCACGGCCCGCGATTTCAAGGAAATGACCGGGCTTGCCGAGGGCCTCGCGCTTCGAACCACACAAGTGCTCACGATCGTGGTCGCGGTCATTGTTGTGGCGTTTCTCTTTTGGTTCCTCAACAAAACGCGCACCGGCAAATCCATGCGCGCCTTCTCCGACAACGAGGATCTGGCGCTTCTGTCGGGGATCAATCCCGAACGCGTGGTCATGGTCACATGGTTCATCGTCGCGGCGCTGGCGACCGTTGCAGGTGTGCTCTATGGCCTCGACAAGAGCTTCAAGCCCTTCACCTATTTCCAGCTTCTTCTGCCGATCTTCGCCTCGGCGGTGGTGGGCGGCCTTGGCAATCCGCTGGGCGCGATTGCCGGGGGCTTCGTCGTGGCCTTCTCGGAAGTGACCGTGACCTATGCTTGGAAAAAGGTCTTGGGCTACTGGCTTCCCGAAAGCCTCGCGCCAGATAGCCTCGTGCAGCTGATGTCGACCGACTACAAATTTGCCGTCAGCTTCGCGATCCTGATTATCGTTCTTCTCTTCAAGCCCACGGGCCTCTTCAAAGGACAGTCGGTATGAGCCAATCGATGCGCGCACCCCTTCTTTTCGCCTTCGTTGCGGTTCTCTTTATTCTTGAGGGAACGACAAGCGCCTGGATTTTCTCGGGAAGCTGGAACACGGCTCTCGGCATTCTCAACATGGCTCTGATCTCGGCCATCATGGCGCTCGGGGTCAATCTTCAGTGGGGCTATGCCGGCCTCTTCAACGTGGGCATCATGGGCTTTGTCGCCCTTGGCGGCCTTGCCACTGTTCTGGTCTCCCTTCCCCCGACCCCCGGCGCCTGGACGGCTGGCGGTGGTCCGCGGATTGTGCTGTCTCTGCTGATGGGAGCGGCGACGATTGTCGCGGCGGTGCTGGTCCAAAGCCGCCTGCCCAAGGGTCGTGCTCGGGCTCTTTCCACTCTCGTCATCCTTGTCGGTGGCTTCTTCCTGTATCGCTGGGCCTTTGATGGCGGCGTTGCCGTGGTGGAAGCCATAAACCCCGCCAACGCGGGCAATATCGGCGGGCTTAATCCCGGCGGTGTCGACGGATTCCGCGATTGGGGCATCATCACCCTGCTCGCCTGGCCTCTTGGCGGTGTGCTGGCCGCTGGTGCGGCTTGGGTGATCGGCAAGACAGCGCTCGGCCTGCGGTCCGACTACCTCGCCATTGCCACCCTAGGCATTGCCGAGATCATCATCTCGGTCCTGAAGAACGAGGATTGGCTTGCCCGTGGCGTGAAAAACGTGATCGGTCTGCCCCGTCCCGTTCCCTACGAGATCGATCTGCAAAACAGCGCGAGCTTTGTCGAGCGCGCGGCGAGCTTTGGCCTCGATGCGACCACCGGCTCGACGATTTACGTCAAGCTTGCCTATATGGTCCTCTTCACCATCGTACTTCTGGCAATCCTCTGGCTGGCCGAGCGCGCCTTGAAAAGCCCCTGGGGCCGGATGATGCGCGCGATCCGCGACAACGAGACCGCCGCCGAGGCGATGGGCAAGGATGTCACCGCCCGGCACCTGCAGATCTTCATCCTCGGCTCGGCCATCTGCGGCATTGCCGGCGCCATGATGACGACGCTCGACAGCCAGCTCACGCCCGGCGCCTATCAGCCGCTGCGCTTCACCTTCCTGATCTGGGTCATGGTGATCATTGGCGGTTCGGGCAACAACCTCGGCTCGATCCTTGGCGCCTTCCTGATCTGGTGGCTCTGGGTTCAGGTGGAACCCATGGGGCTCTGGCTGAGCCAGGTTCTGACCTCTGGCCTCGCCGAGGACAACTGGTTCCGCGTGGCAATGGCCGACTCGGCCGCGCATATGCGCCTCTTCACCATGGGCATCGCGCTGCTCCTCGTCCTGCGGTTCAGCCCCAAAGGCCTCATACCCGAGAAATAGATGCGAGGGGCTGTCTGCCCCTCGCGCTCCCCGAGAGTATTTTCCGCCAAAAGAAAGGGGCCGCGTCCATCGCAGCCCCTTTTTCTTTTGGCCCGAAATACTCCGGGGGAGACGCCGTAGGCGGCGGGGGCAGAGCCCCCTCTTTAGCTGTCGAGCTTGCGCAGGCGCTTGAAGAGGCTGGACGTATCCCAGCGGCCGCCACCCATCTTCTGCACTTCTTTGTAGAACTGATCCACAAGCGCCGTGACCGGCAGGCTCGCGCCGGTTTCATTGGCGGTCGCAAGGCAGATGCCAAGATCCTTGCGCATCCAGTCAACAGCAAAGCCGTGTTCGAAATGATCGTCGAGCATGGTCTTGTAGCGGTTGACCATCTGCCAGCTGCCGGCCGCGCCGCCGCCGATGACCTCGATCACCTCGCGCCCGTCAAGGCCGGCTTTCTCGGCAAAGTGCAGCCCTTCGGACAAACCCTGTACGAGGCCCGCAATGCAAATCTGATTGACCATCTTGGTCAGTTGGCCCGCGCCGCTTTCGCCGAGGCGCTTGCAGAGCTTGGCATAGGAATTCATGACCGGCTCGGCCACGTCATAGGACGCCTGATCGCCGCCGCACATGATGACGAGCTGGCCATTTTCGGCCCCTGCCTGACCGCCCGACACAGGCGCATCGACAAAGCTGACGCCCACCTCTTTTGCCGCGGCATATAGTTCGCGCGTGACAGCGGCCGATACGGTCGTGTGGTCGACAAACAGCGCGCCAGCCTTCATCCCGGCGAAAGCACCGCTCTCCCCAAGGCAGACCGCCCGCAGATCGTCGTCATTGCCGACGCAGGCCATGACCATATCGGCGCCTGCCGCCGCTTCGGCTGGGGTCGCGGCCCATTTGCCGCCGTGCTGGGCGGCCCATTTTTCGGCCTTTGCTGCGGTCCTGTTATAGACCGTCACCTCGTGCCCCTTGGCGGCCAAATGCCCCGCCATCGGATATCCCATAACCCCAAGACCCAGGAATGCCAGCTTTGCCATCGTTCTCCCCTCGCGCTTCGCGTTGAAACCAGTTACCGATACCTAACCCCCCGTATGGGGCCGTCAACAAGGCATTTGGCATTCGGACAAGATGGCGCAACTCTTTAAATGGCTCCTTCGCATTGCAACGGGCGTGGTCGTTCTTGCGGTCGGAGCGGTGGGGCTCATCTACTATTTCGCCTCCCGGTCTCTACCTGATTATTCCGGCTCCTATGAGGTCTCGGGGATAACCGCGCCGGTCGAAATCGTCCGCGACAATGCCGATGTGCCGCATATATTTGGTCAAAGCGACGAAGACGTCTTCTTTGCCCTTGGCTATGCCCATGCCCAAGACAGGCTCTGGCAGATGACGATGCTGCGCCGGACGGTTCAGGGGCGGTTGTCGGAACTTTTCGGTGCGCGGACGGTCAAGATCGATAGCCTCCTGCGGCGTTTCGATCTCTATAATCTGGCGGTCTTGTCGGTCGAGGCGCAAGACGCCCGGACCCTGAGGATGCTCGAGGCCTATAGCGCCGGCGTCAACGCTTGGATTGAAGAGATCAATTCTGGGGCGCGCGGGCGCGGCGCGCCGGAGATGTGGATCTTCAATCAGGCGATCGCCCCATGGCAACCGGCGGATTCGGTGGCCATCCTCAAACTGATGGCGCTCCAGCTGTCTGGGCACCTGCAAGCAGAGGTGCTCCGTGCGCGCACATCGCTTCTTCTTTCGCCCGAACGTGTGGCCGATATCCTGCCCGACGCGCCCGGAACTGGAACCGCGGCCCTGCCCCGCTATGCCGAGATCGTTGAGGGTGCTCCGCTCTATCTCGCCGATAGCCACATGCCCTTTGATCCTCTCTCGCCGGTTCAGCCCCTGCCGCTCGCCGGCGCGTCCAATGCTTGGGCTGCGGGCGTCAGTCGATCCGCCACTGGCTCGACCCTTCTGGCCAACGACCCCCACCTTGGGCTGACCGCCCCGTCGATCTGGTATCTGGCAAGGCTCGAGCTTTCGACCGGCGGGGTCATCGGCGGAACAATCCCCGGCCTACCCCTGATCCTGACCGGGCGCAGCGCCGATCTCGGATGGGGCCTGACCTCGAGCTATCTCGACGATCAGGATGTCTATATCGAAGAGGTCAACCCGCAGAACCCCGATGAATATCGCACTCCAGACGGCTGGGCGCCGTTCCGCTCGCGTGACAGTATCATCACCGTTGCGGGAGCGCCGGCTGTCACGGTCAAGCTGCAATGGACCGACAACGGGCCGGTCTTGCCGCCCGATCAATATGATCTCGGAGCGATCCGCCCCGCGGGCCATGTCACCTCGGTCGCCTGGACCGCTCTTTCCGACCGCGATACCTCGCTCAGCGCCGGAATGGGCATCATGCGAGCGCACAACATTGATCAGGCTATTTCTGCGGCCAAGGATTTCATCGCGCCCTCGCAAAACCTCATGCTGGCCGACCGCAACCGGATCGCGATGAAAACCATCGGCGCCTTCCCGCGCCGCAGCTTCGGCCACCAAAGCCAAGGGCGGCTGCCGACCTACGGCTATCTCGCCCAGAACCGCTGGATCGGCACCCTGCCCTATGCCACCAACCCCGAGTTTATCGACCCCGAAGGCGGCCTCCTTGGCAACACCAACAACAAGGTGATCGACCGTCCCTTCCCTGATCATATGTCTTTCGAATGGGGCGACACCCAGCGGATCAACCGCTGGCGGCTCTTGATGCAATCGCGCGAGGTCCACACCCGCGAGAGCTTTATCGAGGCACAGCTTGATACGGTGAGCTTCACCGCGCGGTCGCTCCTGCCGCTTGTTGGCGCCGATCTGTGGTTCACGGGTGAGGCCGCTCCTGCCGGAACGCTGGACGCAGAGCGACAGACAGCGCTTCAGCTTCTGGCCGATTGGAATGGTGAGATGAACGAACACCTGCCCGAGCCGCTGATCTATTCCGCGTGGCTCAGGGCGCTGCAGACGCGTTTGATCTCTGACGAGCTCGGCCCCTTGGCGGACGAGTATTCCCATGTCCAGCCGCTGTTCATCGAGCGGGTCTATCGCAACACCGAGGGCGCCTCGGTCTGGTGCGATGTGGTCCAGTCGGCGCGGGTCGAGACCTGCTCCGAAATCGCCAAAGCCGCGCTTGATGATGCCATCATCTGGATCAAGGATACCTACGGCCTGGATCTTCAGTCGCTTCGCTGGGGCGATGCGCACGAGGCCACACACGATCACCCAACCCTCGGCGAGGTTCCGGTGCTCAACTGGTTCGTCAATATCCGCCAGTCCACGAGCGGTGGCGACAACACGCTCCTACGAGGACGCACCTCGGGCGAGGATCCAAACCCGTTCCAAAACGTCCACGCGGCGGGCTT
>JBFEXG010000251.1:0-3764 GCA_041546005.1 Paracoccaceae bacterium | reverse complement strand
CCTATTTCGCCGGGCACGGCTATGCCGCCGTGCGGGTCGATATGCGGGGCAACGGCGACAGCGAAGGGCTGATGGCCGATGAATATACTGAGCAAGAGTTGTCCGACGCTTGCGAGGTCATCGCTTGGCTTGCCGCCCAGCCGTGGTGCTCGGGCAAGGTAGGCATGATGGGCAAGAGCTGGGGCGGGTTCAATTGCCTGCAGACGGCGGCGTTGCGGCCGCCTGCGCTCAAGACCGTCGTGACGGTCTGCTCGACGACCGACCGCTTTGCCGACGACATCCATTTCAAGGGCGGATGCCTTTTGGGCGAAAACCTCGGCTGGGGCGCAGTCATGCTCTCCTACTCCTCGCGCCCGCCCGATCCGATGCTGCGCAACGACTGGCGGGACGACTGGATCAAGCGGCTTGGGAGCGAGCCGTTCCTGTCGCCGCTCTGGGCCAGCCACCAGTCGCGCGATGCCTATTGGAAGCACGGCTCGGTTTGCGAGGATTACAGCGCCATCGAGGCGCCGGTTCTGGCCATCGGCGGCTGGGCCGATAACTATATGAACACGGTCTCGCATCTGGTGTCGAACCTTTCGGTTCCGGCCAAGGGGATTGTTGGTCCGTGGGTCCACCAGTATCCGCACACCGCCGTGCCGGGGCCACAGATCGGTTTTCTGCAAGAGGCGCTGCGCTGGTGGGATCGCTGGCTCAAGGACATTCCAAACGGGGCCGAGGATGACCCAGCCTATCGCGCCTACCTGCTCGACAGCGCCCCGCCCGATGCCAACGCAGGCGACAGGCCAGGCGTGTGGCTGGCTGAGCAGACCTGGCCGAGCACGAAAACCAGCGAAGCCACGTTGCATCTGACCAACAGCGGCCTCGCCCTCGAGGCGGGGTCACTTTCGAAAGCGGTGTCGACGCCCCAGCATTTGGGGCTGCACACGGGCGAATTCTTCCCGATGGGCTGCAATGGCGAGATGCCGGGCGACCAACGGCCAGACGATGCGCTTTCGGTCTGTTTCGATACGGCCCCGCTCGAGGCGCCGCTCGCCCTGCTCGGTGCGCCGGAGATCACGCTCGACCTGACAACCGACAGCCCCCGCGCTTTCCTCGCCGCACGCCTGTGCGATGTGGCGCCCGACGGCTCCTCGGTCCGTATCTGCCACGGTATGCTGAACCTGTCGCACCGCGACAGCATGGAGCATCCTTTCGATCCGGCTCCCGGCGAGCCCCTCAAGATCCGCCTCACCCTCGACCAGACCGGCTATCGCCTCGCCGCCGGACACCGCCTGCGGCTGGCGCTCTCAACGACCTACTGGCCCTTCGTTTGGCCCTCGGCCAAAGCGGCGACGCTTTCTCTCTTGTCGGGCCGGCTGACCCTGCCAGTCCATCCCGGCTCGGATGCCGATGAATGTGCATTCCCGCCCGCAGAAGCAGCGCGCCCTGCCAACCTTCTGACCCTTCGCGAAGGCAAAGCCCATCGCACAATCGAGCACGACCTAATCTCGGGCACACATCGTCTTGTCTTTGAGGTTGACGAGGGTGCGCGCGAAAACCTTGATCACGGGCTTTGCAGCGCTGCGTCGTGCCGCGAAGTCTGGTCAATCCAAAGTGATGACCCGTTATCGGCGCGCGTTGATATCGTCTGGAATCAGGAACTATGGCGCGGAGCGTGGCGGATCGCCACTGAAGCCTCTGCCTCAATGTGGGCCGACGAGGCGCATTTGCACATGGAGGCGAAGCTTGTCGCCTATGAAGGAGAGCAAGAAGTTTTCGTAAGGGAATTCAAGGATTCAGTAGCCAGAGACCACCTCTAGAGGCCACAATCCGTAAAGATTGTTGCCGCATTGGGAGAATCGCGGTTATTGATTGGTCAATCAATAAAACCATCAGGGAGAAAATAATGAACGACGAACTCAAATACCTCGCTGGGCGGGCCGCGCAGGGCCGGGTCAGCCGCCGCGCCTTCATGGGCCGCGCCGCTGCTCTTGGCATCAGCGCGGGTATGGCCGGCAACATGCTTGCTTCGGCCGTGTCCGCTCAGGGTGCCGTTAAGGGTGGCACCCTCCGGATTGGCTCTGTCGGTGGGGAAAGCACCAACAGCCTTGATCCGGCACTCGCCGCGAGCCAGGTGCCCTACCACAACCTGCACCAGTTCGGTGAAACCCTTGTCGAAGTTAAGGCTGACGGCAGCATCGGCTATCGCCTTGCCGAGTCGGTTGAATCCACACCGGATGCGAAGACGTGGATGTTCAAGATGCGCAGTGGCGTCGAATTCCACAACGGCAAGACCGTGACCGCCGAAGACGCGATGCGCACGATGGAGCGCCACTCGAACGATGACGCACAGTCGGGTGCTCTGGGCATCATGCGCGGAATCGAGTCGATGAAGGTGGATGGCGATGTTTTCTCCGTCACCCTGTCGACCCCCAACGCCGACCTTCCCTATCTGCTGGCCGACTATCACCTGCAGATCCAGCCCGACGGCGGGTTTGACGATCCGGGCGCAGGCATCGGCGCTGGTGCCTACATGCTCGAAGCCAACGAGCCCGGCGCACGCCACCTTTGGAAGAAGAACCCCAACTACTGGGACGACAGCCGCGGCCATGTCGACGAGGTGGAAATTCTCGTCATCAACGACGCAACCGCGCGTATGGCGGCCCTTCAGTCGGGTCAGGTCCATATCGTCAACCGTGTTGACCCCAAGGTGGCCCAGCTCCTCGGCCGTTCGCCGGGCGTGCAGGTCGTCAACGTGGGCGGTCCGGGTCACTATGTGTTCATCATGCACTGCGACACCGAGCCCTTTGCCAACAACGATCTGCGGATGGCGCTGAAGCTGGCGATCAACCGTCAAGAGATGGTCGACAAGATCCTCAGCGGCTATGGCACGGTCGGCAACGACTTCCCGATCAACGCGGCCTATCCGCTGTTTGACGACAGCATCCCGCAGCGCGAATACGATCCCGCAGCGGCCGCTGAATACTACAAGAAGTCGGGCCATGACGGTTCGCCGATCGTCCTGCGCGTCGCAGACGGTGCCTTCCCGGGCGCTGTCGAAGCCGCTCAGCTCTATCAGCAGTCGGCTGCTGCCGCTGGCATCCCGCTTGAAATCAAGCGTGAGCCCAACGATGGCTACTGGTCGGATGTCTGGAACGTTCAGCCGTTCTGCGCCTCCTACTGGGGCGGCCGTCCGGTTCAGGACCAGATGTATTCGACAGCCTATCTGTCGACCGCAGACTGGAACGACACACGGTTCAACAACCCGCATTTCGACGAACTCCTGCTCTCGGCCCGCGCCGAACTGGATCTTGGCAAGCGCAAGGGCATCTACAGCGAGATGGCCCATATCATGCGCGACGAAGGCGGCCTGATCTGCCCGATGTTCAACGACTATGTCGATGGCCTGTCGGACAAGGTCCAAGGCTGGGAGAAAGACGGCACCGGCGAACTGATGGGTGGCCGTGCCAGCCAGGTATGTTGGCTGGCCTAACCGGGTGAAAGGTATGCACCCGATTGTAAAACTCTTGTCCCAGCGCATTGCGCTGGGACTACTCCTGATCCTCGCCACATCGGCCCTGATCTTTGCTGGAACGCAGATCCTTCCCGGTGACGTGGCGCAATCCATTCTTGGGCAGTCCGCGACCCCTGAGGCCCTCGCCAACCTGCGCGAAGAGCTCGGATTGAACGAGCCTGCCCTGTCTCGCTATTTCGACTGGCTCTTCGGCGCGCTGCACGGCGATCTCGGCACCGCCCTCACCAACGGCAAAGACATCGCCTCT